>NZ_JBWCAM010000001.1:221905-278893 GCF_056175065.1 Pseudomonas sp. JC1203 | reverse complement strand
GGGTGCTGGGGGGGTGCCCGCTTTTTTTTGGCCCCCAAACCCCCCGCGCCCCCCCCCCCGCTCCCACAAAAGCATTCACACCGCTGGCTGTCAGAAGAATGGGTTCGTGGGTTTCTCCAGCCCCAGGTTCTCGCGCAGCGTGGTGCCTTCGTACTCGGTCCTGAACAGCCCGCGGCGTTGCAGCTCGGGCACCACGTGGTCGGCGAAGTCTTCCAGGCCGCCGGGCAAATGCGGCACCAGCACGTTGAAGCCGTCGGCCGCGCCTTGTTCGAACCATGCCTGCAACTGATCGGCAATCTGCACCGCGGTTCCGATCAGGCTGTAATGCCCACGGCCACCGGCGATCTTGCGGCCCAGTTCGGCCAGGCTCAACTGCTCGCGCCCGGCCAGCTCGGTCAGCAGTTTCTGCCGGCTTTGCTGGCCGCTGTCGGTCAGCGGCAGCTCGGGCAGCGGGCCGTCCAGCGGGTAGCCGGACAGGTCGAAGTTACCGAGCATACGCCCTAACAGCGCCACGCCGACTTCGGGTTCGACCAAAGCCTGGAACGCCTCGAATTTTTCCCGCGCCAGGGCTTCGGTCTCCCCTACCACCACGAACACGCCGGGCATGATTTTCAGTGAATCGGGGCTGCGCCCGAACTTCGCCAGCCGGCCTTTCAAATCGGCGTAGAACGCCTGGGCGTTGGCCAGCGAAGTCTGGGCAGTAAAGACCACTTCAGCGGTTTGCGCCGCCAGCTCGCGGCCGGTTTCCGAGGAGCCGGCCTGCACGATCACCGGCCGGCCCTGGGGCGAGCGGGCGACGTTGAGCGGCCCCTTGACCTTGAAGTGTTCGCCGCTGTGGTTGAGCACGTGCAACTTGGCCGGGTCGTAGTATTGGCCGCTGGCCTTGTCGCGGGTGAAAGCGTCGTCGGCCCAGCTGTCCCACAGGCCGGTGACCACTTGGTAGAACTCGCGGGCGCGGCTGTAGCGCTCGGCATGGCCGATGTGTGCGTCACGGCCGAAGTTCAGTGCTTCGGCAGCGGCGTCCGAGGTCACCAGGTTCCAACCGGCGCGGCCGCCGGACAGGTGGTCCAGCGAGGCAAACTTGCGGGCTACGTGGTAGGGCTCGTTGTAGCTGGTGGTGACGGTGCTGATCAGGCCGATGTGCTCGGTGACCGCGCTCAGCGCCGACAGCAGGGTCAGCGGCTCGAAGTGGTCGGAGCGCGCCATGCGGCTGGCGATGTCGCCGGTGGCCGCCGCCACGCTGTCGGCCACGAACAGCGTATCGAAGCGGGCGCGCTCGGCCACCTGGGCCAGGTGCTTGTAGTGCTTGAAATCCAGCCCGGCGTTGGCCGGCACTTCTGGGTGCCGCCAGGCGGCCACGTGGTGACCGGTTGCCATCAGGAACGCGCCCAATTTCAGTTGTCGTGGTGCCTGGCTCATGTTCAGAAGTCCTTGCGTACTTGAATGCCGAAGTAACGTTGGTCGTCACGCGGTACCGCGCGGTAGATGTAGCCGGTGCCGCTGGCCAGCAGTGGCGAGTAGGACTTGTTCGCCAGGTTCTTGCCTTCCAGCGATACGCGCCAGCCGCTGCCGTAGTCGGCCAGGGCTACGCTGGCGTTCCAGATGCCGTAGGCGCCCTGCTCGGTCAGCGGGTTCTGGCTGATGTCGTACTGCACATTGCTCTGCCAGTTGAAGTCGGTGCCCAGTTCGATGTCCATGCCGTTGTCCAGCGGGATGTCGTAGTCGGCACGCACGTAGGTTTTCCAGTCCGGGCTGAACGGCAGGGTCTTGCCGTTGACGTCGCACGAAGCGGCAGCGCCTGCCGGGCAGCTGAACTGGTCGATGCGGGCGTGGGTATAGGCGAACGCACCCGACAGTTTCAGGTTGCGGGTGGCCTGCAGGGCCCAGTCGCCCTCCACGCCTTCGGTGCTCACCGTGCCGGCGTTGATCAGGCGGGTCACCACCTGGTTGGCCACGGTGTCGTAGAAGTTGGCCTGGTAGTTGTTGTACTGGCTGTGGAACACCGCAAGGTTGGTGGTCAGGCGGTTGTTCCAGCTGGTGGCCTTCACGCCCAGTTCCCAGGTGTTCGAGGTTTCCGGCTTGAGCGCGTCGGTGTCACGCGGCTGCATGTTGAAGAACACGTTGTAGGCCGGGCCCTTGTAGCCGCGCGAGTAGGTCAGGTAGCTGGTGACGTTGTCGCTGAGGTCGTACTGCAGGCCCAGGCGGCCCGACCAGCCTTCGGCGTTGGTGTCACCCGAGCTGCTGGTGGCCGGGTTGATGCCGTTCACCGCCACGGCCGAGGTGGAGGTGCGCTCGTGGTCGTATTTCAGCTCATCGTGGGTCCAGCGCAGGCCGGCGATGCCGCGGAAGGTGGGGGTGAAGTTGAAGGTGTTCTCGCCGAATACCGCGTAGCTGTCGCTGGTGGTGCCGTAGTTGGCCAGGCCGCTGTTGGTGGCGGTCGGGGTGATGAGCGTGCGGCCGTAGGTTTCCTTGTCGCGGGCGTGCATGTAGTACAGGCCGGCCACGTATTCCATGAACTCGCCCTTGGGCGAGGCCAGGCGCAGCTCCTGGCTGTACTGGTCGTAGTCCAGCGTGCCTTTGTCCTGAATGCCCGGGTAGGCGGCGCTGATGGTAGCCAGGCGGTCGGCGTCCTGCCACTGGTCGTTGTTCCAGCCACGCCAGGCGGTGATCGAGGTCAGGGTGTAGTCGCCCAGGTTCCAGTCGGCCTGCGCGGAGAGGCCCTTGTTGATGTCATCGACGTGGGTGCGGTAGTCGCTGACGATGTCGCGGTTGTGCGAGCTGGCGGTGACCGGCGACAGTGCGCTGCCGAACGACGCCAGGGTGCTGGCGGCGACCACGCCGTTGGGGGCGTCGCTGGCGGCGTTCATGTAGTCGGCGGACAGGGTCAGCTTGAAGTCTTCGTTGGGGGTGAACTCCAGCTTGCCGCGCGCGCCCTTGCGGTTGTAGCCGTTGAGCTCCTGGCCGTTGGCCTTGTTGTGCACGTTGCCGTCGTAGTCGCTGACCAGCGCGGTGACGTTGCCCTTCAGCACGCCGGGGATCAGCGTGCCGCCGATGCCGAAGCGGGTGCGGCTTTCGTTGCCCTGGTAGTAGGACTGCTCCACGTAGCCGTGGGTCTCGTCGGTGGGCGCCTTGGTGACGATGTTGAGCACGCCGGCCGAGGCGTTCTTGCCGAACAGCGTGCCCTGCGGGCCGCGCAGCACTTCAATGCGGTCCAGGTCCAGCAGGTCGAGGGTGGCCATGCCCGGGCGGCCGTACACCACGCCGTCGACCACGGTGGCCACGGTGGGCTCCACGCCCGGTGAGGTGGAGATAGTGCCCACGCCGCGAATGAACAGCGAGGTGTCCTTGTTCGATGCGCCGGTGCGGAAGTTCACCGTGGGAATCTGCTGCACGATGCTTTCGATGTTGGTGCGGTTCTCGCGCCCCAACTGCTCACCATCCACCACGGTGACGGCCACGGGCACTTTCTGCAGCGACTCTTCGCGGCGGGTGGCGGTGACGGTCACCGATTTCAGCACCGGTTCCGCGCTGCTGTCGGCTGTGGTGGTGGCATCCGCTGCCTGCACCGCGCCCAGCGGCATGGCCGCGCAGGCGGCAAGGGTCCAGCCGAAGGCCTGTACCAGCGCGGTGGTTTTGAAACGATCCCCAAATCGGTTTTGCATGTCGGATGCCCTGCTCGAAGGTTATGCCCTGGCCGTGGCTCTGCGGCCACTGCGTCTGTCGTTTCGCAGAAAAGGTGTCGTGGGCATTCGCTCGAGCGAGTAGCAGACAAAGCACTTTGTTAGCGCTAACATCGAAAGTATCGGCAATCCACACATAGACCGTCCAATACTGAAAAATTACTTTTATATGCGTTTAGGTTTTATCAGGAGATTGAAGTGAGCGACGACAAGCGCAAGCGGCGTGGCGCCGGTCGGGTCACGTTGAACACCGTGGCCCGCCATGCCGGGGTGTCGGCGATTACCGTGTCGCGCTATTTCAACCAGCCCGAGCAGGTGTCGCCCGAGCGCCGCGAGCGCATCAAGGCAGCCGTGGACGAGCTGGGCTACGTGCCCAACCTGGTGGCCGGCGGCCTGGCCTCGGCGCGTGGGCGCATTGTGGGCATGGTGATTCCCAACATCTCCGGGCCGATCTTCGCCAACACCATCCAGGGCTTCAGCGACACCCTCAGCCGCCATGGTTACCAGCTGCTGCTGGCCTCCAGTTACTTCTCGGTAGAGCAGGAGGAAAGCGCCGTGCGCGCGTTCCTCGGCTGGTCACCGGCGGCGCTGGTGCTGACCAGCCATTTCCATAGCGAAGCCACCGAGAAGATGATCGCCGAGGCGGACATTCCGCTGATCGAGACCTGGGACTACCGGCCCGAGCGCAGCCCCATCCAGATCGGTTTCTCGCACTTCCAGGTGGGGGTCACGGCCACCCGTTACCTGCATGGCAAGGGCTACCAGCGCATCGCCTTCGTGCAGAACAGCGCGGCCGGCGACTTCAGCGCGCTGGAGCGGCGCGACGGCTACAGCGCCACGATGGCCGAGTTGGGCCTTGCGCCGCAGGTGTTCGCGCCGCAGGAAGGCCTGGCGCCGTTCGAGGCCGGCAAGCAGGCCATGCAGGCGTTGATGGCGGGTGAGCAGCCGCCCCAGGCGATTATCTTTGCCAACGACAACCTGGCGGCCGGCGGCATGCTGGCGGGGCAGCGGGCGGGGGTGAAGATCCCCGAGGATTGTGCGGTGGTGGGGTTTGGCGATTACCCGTTTGCCGAGATGCTGATGCCCAGTTTGACCACCATCAAGCCGCCGGCGCTGGAGATTGGCGTGTTGGCGGCGACGCGGGTATTGGAGAGTTTGGGCGAGGTGGAAGTGGAGCGGCTGAACCTGTTGGAGTGCCGCCTGATCGAACGCGAAAGCGCCTGACCCCGTAGCAGCCGACCTTGGTCGCGATGGGGCCCTTGAGGACGCCATCGCGACCAAGGTCGGCTCCTACCAGGTTTTTCCTTGAAAAACCTCCGCCACCCAATCCACGAACACCCGCACCCGCGGCGCCATGTGGCGGTTCTGCGGGTATAGCACCGACACCGGCATGGGCGGTGGCGGGAACTGCGGCAGCACTTCGCGTAGCAAGCCCTGCTGAATCGGCAGCGCCACGCGGTAGCGCGGCACCTGGAACAGCCCCAGCCCGGCAATCGCCGCCGCCGCGTAGATCTGTGTGCCGAACACCGAGATGGCCCCCGGCACCTGCACTTCCACCACCTCGCCGTCGACCATGAATTCGAAAGGGAACGGCTTGTTCGAGGTGCGCGACACGTAGTTCACCGCCTTGTGCTGCTGCAAATCCGCCAGCACCTGCGGCTCGCCGTGCGCGCGCAGGTAGGCGGGGCTGGCGCAAGTCACCTGCGGCAGGTTCGCCACCCGCCGGCCGATCAGCGATGAGTCGCCCAGGTTGCCGGCGCGCACCACACAGTCCACGCCCTCCTCGATCAGGTCGACGAAACGGTCCGCCTCGCTGAACGATAGCTCGATATCCGGGTAGCGGGCGATGAACTCGGGCAGCGCCGGCACCACGAAGTAGCTGGCGAGCGAGCCGTGCAGGTCTACCCGCAAGCGGCCCTTGGGCGCCACTTGGCGGAAGGCCAATTCGGCCTCTTCCAACTCCGCCAGCAGGCGTACGCAACGGGTGTAGTAGGCCTCGCCGTCCAGCGTGGGGCGTACGCGCCGGGTGCTGCGCTCCAGCAGCCGCGTGCCCACCCAGGCTTCGAACTGGTTGAGGCTGTGGGTCAGCGTGGCGCGGGGCATGTTCAGGTCTTCGGCGGCCAGGGTGAAGCTGCTGCGCTCGAAGATGCGCACGAAGATTTTCATGGCGCGAACCTGATCCATGCGGCCCCCTGATTGTTGGCAAAAGTTGAACAGTCAAGGCAACTCTGGCGCATTTATCGGGCTGGGTAAACATGTGAACCTCTGTTTCACCCCTACCCGACACAGGACATCTCCCATGAGCAAAGTAGCCATTGTCACCGGTGCCTCCCGCGGCATCGGCGCCGTCATCGCCCAGCGCCTGGCCCGCGAGGGCTTCGCGGTGGCCGTCAACTACGCCAGCAGCGCCGTTGAGGCCGAGGCCCTGGCCAGCCAGATCAACGCAGCCGGCGGCCGCGCCATTGCCGTGGAGGCCGATGTGGCCAGCAGCAGCGACATGCGCCAGCTGTTCGATACCACCGAACAGCAGCTGGGCAAGGTTGACGTGCTGGTGAACAACGCCGGCATCATGAAGCCTGCCCCCATCGCCGAAACCTCGGACGAGCTGTACGAACAGATCTTCGCCATCAACACCCGCGGCACCTTCAACGCCCTGCGCGAAGCGGCCGCGCGCCTGAACGATGGCGGGCGGGTGATCAATTTCTCAAGTTCGGCGCTGGGCCTGAAGCTGCCTGGCTATGCCATCTACAACGCCAGCAAGGCGGCAGTGGAAGCCATGACCCATGTATTTGCAAAAGAGCTGCGCGGGCGCGGAATCACCGTCAACGCCGTGGCACCGGGGCCGGTGGCCACCGAGTTGTTCCTGAGGGGGAAAAGCGAAGAGCAGATCCAGCACTTCGCCAAGCTGCCGCCGCTGGAGCGCCTTGGGCAGCCGGAGGATATCGCCAGCGTGGTGGCGTTCCTGGCGGGGCGGGACAGCGGCTGGGTCAACGGCCAGACTCTGCGCGCCAACGGCGGCATTGTCTAACTCACCCTCGTAGCAGCTGCCGAAGGCTGCGTCCGCCACACGCGGTGCATCAGCTGTACCGCGTAGGCTGTGACGCGGCCTGCGGCCGCTGCTACAGGGGGTTAGCGGACCATGTGCAGGAACTGCATATGCCGCTCGTACTGGTCGAGGATGTCGTTGATCACCTGCTCACGGGTGTAGCCCACCAGGTCGTAGTCCTGGCTACCCTCGGCCAAATGCACCTCGGCGCGGTAGTAACGACGGTTCTTCAGCTCCTTGGTGCCCATGCCGCCACGGGCGAACGACGGCGTGAAGTAGCCGCGCATCTGCACCTGGTAGATGAACGGGCGCTCTTCGCCGTGGCCGATTTCCAGGCTGACCTGGTCGTGGCTGAGGTCCTCCTGGGTCACCACCTTCAGGCCTTTCTCGGTGAACACCGCCGAGACTTCCTCGATGGCCGGGCGCACCAGGGTGTCCATGAAGCGGTACACCTCGTCCCGCGAGGGGAAGTGCACGGCCTGGCTCAGGCGCTGGCGCCAGCCACCACGGCCGCGGCGGGCGTTGGTGGCCACCGGAGCCAGGGAGTACATCTGCGCGATCTTGCGCTGGGACTCCAGGTAGAACGCCTTGTGCAGGCCCCACATCATCGCCAGCAAAATCAGCGAGAACGGCAGCGAGGTCAGCACCACCGCCGATTTCAGCGAGTCGATGCTGCCGGCGAACAGCAGCCCGCTGGTGATGACCGCGGTCATCACGCCCCAGAACACTCGCAGCCACTTGGGCCCGTCTTCATCGGCGTTGCCGCCACGGGCCGACAAGGTCGACAGCACCACGGTGCCCGAGTCTGCCGAGGTGACGAAGAACACGAAGCTGATGAACACCGTCACGGCAATCACCGTGCGGCTCCAAGGGTAGGTTTCCAGCAGCAGGTACAGGGTCTTGGCCGGGTCCACCAGGGCCGACTGGCCGAGGGCCGTCATGCCGTGGTTGAGCACCATGTCGATGGCGCTGTTGCCGAAAATCGACATCCACGCCAGGGTGAAGCCCAGCGGAATCAGCAGCACGCCGAAGACGAATTCGCGGATGGTGCGGCCACGGGAAATGCGCGCGATGAACAGCCCCACGAACGGCGCCCACGCGATCCACCAGGCCCAGTAGAACACCGTCCAGTTGCCCAGCCAGTCGCTGGGCTTGTCGTAGGCGTACACGTCGAAACTCTTCGACGGCAGCGCGCCCAAGTAGTCGCCGACGTTCTGGATCAGCGTGGTCAGCAGGTGCTGGGTAGGCCCGGCAAACAGCACGAACAGCAGCAGCGCAACGGCCAGCAGCATGTTGATGTCGGACATCACTCGCACGCCCTTGTCCACGCCGGAGACGGCAACGATGATCGCCGCGCCCATCATCAGCGTGATGAGCACCACCTGCACCCACTGGGTGTGCGGTACGCCGAACAAAATATCCAGGCCGGAATTCAGGTGCAGCACGCCAAAGCCCATGTCGGCGCCCAGGCCGAACACCGTGGCAATGATGCCGAAGCCGTCCACCGCGTAGCCGATGGGCCCGTTGATGCGCTTGCCGATCAGTGGGTACAGGGCCGAGCGCAGCGCCAGCGGCAGGTTATGCCGGTAGGCGAAGTACGCCAGGGCCATGCCCACGAACGCGAACACGCCCCAGCCGTGCAGGCCCCAGTGCAGGAACAGCAGCTGCATGGCCTGGCGCGCGGCAGCCTGCGTGCCGCCCTCGCCTTGCGGCGGCGTCAGCATGTGGGTCAGGGGTTCGGAAACGCAGAAGAAAAACAGGGTAATGCTGATGCCGGCGGCGAACAGCATGCCGGCCCATGACAGGTAACTGAATTCGGGCTCGTCGTGGTCGGCACCGAGCTTGATCTTGCCGTAGCCAGACAAGGCGGTGACCACCACGAAGACCAGATACAGGGTCATGGCCAGCATGTAATACCAGCCAACGGTGTTGGCGGCCCAGGCTTGCGCGGCGGTAAGCCAGGCCCCGGCTTGTTGCGGGAAGGCGATGACGACGATGCCGAACAGCAGGATGAAGCTGGCGGCGAAGTAGAACACCGGGGGGTTCATGCGGACGTTGCCGCTGGCGGGAGAAGACGAGGCACTCATTGGCAGTGCACCTCGAAAGGCGGGAAAGCAGCTGAATAGAGCGTTTTCAGCAAGGGATGACCTCCTGTAGAACGCGAATCGCGAACATCTTTTAAATTGAACAACCGTTCAATTTAACCACACAACCGCCCCGCCCTCCAAACCGGGCCCTGTGGGAGCTGGCTTGCCAGCGAGCTTTGCGGGCCTAAACAGCTCGCTGGCAAGCCAGCTCCCACGGTTACTTCTGCGTCCCGTCATCGTGCTGCAGATTCGCCTGCGTCAGGTTGCTGCCCGGCGCCACGTTGCGGGTCAGCCACACGTTGCCGCCAATAGTGGAACCCTTGCCAATGGTGATGCGACCCAGGATGGTGGCCCCGGCATAAATCACCACGTCGTCCTCGACAATCGGGTGGCGCGGGTGGCCTTTCTGCAGTTGCCCCGACTCGTCCGCCGGGAAGCGCTTGGCGCCCAGGGTCACGGCCTGGTAGATGCGCACCCGCTCGCCAATGATCGCCGTCTCGCCGATTACCACGCCGGTGCCATGGTCGATGAAGAAGCTGGGGCCGATCTGCGCGCCAGGGTGAATGTCGATGCCGGTGGCCGAATGCGCCAGCTCCGAACTGATGCGCGCCAGCAGCGGCAGGCCGGCGCGGTACAGGTGGTGCGCCAGGCGGTGGTGGATAACGGCCAGAATGCCGGGGTAGCACAGCAGCACTTCGTCCACGCTGCGCGCCGCCGGGTCGCCGTGGTAGGCGGCCAGCACGTCGGTGTCCAGCAGGATGCGCAGCCCGGGCAGCGCTGCGGCGAAGCCCTGGATCAGCTGCAGCGCATGGGCGTCCACGTCTTCCTGCGCCTGCTGGTGGCGTGCGGCGTAGCGCAGCTCCAGCCGGGCCTGGGCCAGCAGCGCGTTGAGCGCGGCGTCCAGGGTGTGGCCGACGTAGAAGTCCTCGCTTTCCTCGCGCAGGTCCACCGGCCCCAGGCGCATGGGGAACAGCGCCCCGCACAGTTGTTCAAGAATGCAGCGCACCGCTTCGCGCGACGGCAGCTGCCGGCCCCCCTGCTCGCCGCTGCTGCGCCCGTTCTCACGACGCCACTGCTCACGCGCACCGCGCAACTGGCCGACGATGGACTGCAACTGCCAATGGCCGTTCGCCGCTTGGGGTTTGTCGCTCACGATGGGGTACTCCTGATATGGCCGCCTGTTCGGCGCCCACTGTACGGTAGATTGTCGCACCGCAAAAAGAACGGATTCTGATGGGCGGTGACGTTATGAACATAAGCTTTGTGGGAGCTGGCTTGCCAGCGAGCGGTTCGGGCCCGCTAAAAAGCTCGCTGGCAAGCCAGCTCCCACAGGGATGTGGGGTTGCCCCCCAATCTATGCCTGCCTATAGTCCTGTTTCCCCCAACACCGGATTCCCCATGATCACGCAATCGCTTGCCCGCTTCCCACGCCTCGACCTCCTGGGTGCCCCCACTGCACTGGAAAAACTCGAGCGACTGTCACAGTGGGTTGGCCGCGATATCTATGTGAAGCGTGACGACCTGACCCCGCTGGCCATGGGCGGCAACAAGCTGCGCAAGCTTGAATACCTGGCCGCCGACGCCCTGGCCCAAGGCTGCGACACCCTGATCACCGCCGGCGCCATCCAGTCCAACCATGTGCGCCAGACTGCGGCCATCGCCGCCAAGCTGGGCCTGGGCTGCGTGGCACTGCTGGAAAACCCCATCGCCACCGACGACAGCAATTACCTGGGCAATGGCAACCGCCTGCTGCTGGACCTGTTCGATGCCAAGGTGGAGCTGGTGGAAAACCTCGACAACGCCGACCAGCAGCTGCAAGCCCTGGCCCAGCGGCTGGCCGACAGCGGCAAAAAACCTTACCTGGTGCCCATCGGCGGCTCCAATGCCTTGGGCGCCCTGGGCTACGTGCGCGCCGGCCTGGAACTGGCCGAGCAAATCAAGGCCACCGGCCTGGACTTCGCCGCCGTGGTGCTGGCCTCGGGCAGCGCCGGCACCCACAGCGGCCTGGCCCTGGGCCTGAGCGAGTCGCTGCCGCAGCTGCCAGTGATCGGCGTCACCGTGTCCCGCACCGACGAGGCCCAGCGCCCCAAGGTGCAGGGCCTGGCCGAACGCACCGCCGAGCTGCTGGGCGTGCCGCTGCCGGACAGCTTCAAGGTCACCCTGTGGGATGAATTCTTCGGCCCGCGCTATGGTGAACCCAACGCCGGCACGCTGTCGGCCATCAAGCTGGTGGCCAACCAGGAAGGCCTGCTGCTGGACCCGGTGTACACCGGCAAGGCCATGGCCGGCCTGCTGGACGGCATCGGCCGCCAGCGCCTGGACGCCGGCCCGGTGATTTTCCTGCACACCGGCGGCGCCCCGGCGCTGTTCGCCTACCCGGGTATCTGGTCGAACTGATATAGCTGGAATAGAAGAAAGCTGAATTTTTTATTATTTTCAGCCATAACGACAGGCGGCGATAATCAGCCACCAACGCAAGGATGCGTGCCTTCCCTCACAACAACATATGGGGCATCACATGACTTTCTCTTCGTTGCGTCGCAATCTCCTCATTGCCAGCATGGGCCTGGTCATGGGTTCCGCTCTGATCGGCCAGGCAGTGGCCGGTGACGAGCTGAAATCCATCCAGGACAAGGGCAGCATCAGCGTCGGCCTGGAAGGCACCTACCCACCGTTCAGCTTTGTCGACGAAAACGGCAAGCTCACCGGCTTCGAAGTGGAGTTCGCCCAGGCCCTGGCCAAAGAGCTGGGCGTGACCGCCAAGCTGCAGCCGACCAAGTGGGACGGTATCCTCGCGGCGCTGGAATCCAAGCGCCTGGACGTGGCCATCAACCAGGTGACCATCTCCGAAGAGCGCAAGAAGAAGTATGACTTCTCCGAGCCCTACACTGTGTCCGGCATCCAGGCCCTGACCCAGAAGAAAGACGCCGGCAAGATCGCCTCGGCCAACGACCTGAACGGCAAGAAAGTCGGTGTGGGCCTTGGCACCAACTACGAGCAATGGCTGAAGGACAACGTGCCGGGCGCCATCATCAAGACCTACGACGATGACCCAACCAAGTACCAGGACCTGCGCGTTGGCCGTATCGACGCCATCCTGGTCGACCGCCTGGCCGCCTTCGAGCTGATCAGCAAGACCAACGACACCCTGGCCGTCTCCGGCCCGGCGTTCTCCCGCCAGGAAGCCGGCGTGACCCTGCGCAAGGGTGAGCCTGAACTGCTGGCTGCCATCAACAAGGCCATCGACAAACTGCGCGCGGACGGCACCCTGGCCAAGCTGTCGCAGAAGTACTTCAACGCTGACGTGACCAAATGATTGAAGAAAGTCTGAAACTGGCGCTGGATTCAGCGCCTTTCCTGCTCAAGGGTGCCGAATTCACGGTGCTCTTGAGCCTGGGCGGTATGTTTTTCGGTTTGCTGCTGGGCTTCGGCCTGGCCCTGATGCGCTTGTCACGCTTCATGGTGGCGCGTGGCATTTCGCGGGTGTACGTGTCGTTCTTCCGCGGCACGCCGCTGCTGGTGCAGCTGTTCGTGATTTATTACGGCCTGCCGCAGGTGGGCATCGAGCTGGACCCGCTGCCGGCGGCGCTGATCGGCTTCTCGCTGAACATGGCCGCCTATGTGTGTGAAATCCTGCGGGCGGCCATCAGTTCCGTGGACCGTGGCCAGTGGGAAGCGGCTGCCAGCATCGGCATGACCCGGGGCCAGACCCTGCGCCGGGCCATCCTGCCGCAAGCGGCGCGCACGGCTTTGCCGCCGCTGGGCAACAGCTTCATCTCGCTGGTGAAGGACACGGCCCTGGCCGCAACCATCCAGGTGCCGGAGCTGTTCCGCCAGGCGCAGCTGATCACCGCGCGTACATTCGAAGTGTTCACCATGTACCTGGCCGCAGCGCTGATCTACTGGGTGCTGGCCAGCGCGTTGTCGGCGCTGCAGAACCGCCTTGAAGCGCGGGTGAACCGCCATGACCAGGAGTCCTGACGCCATGATCGTGGTGGAAAAACTGACCAAGCATTTCAACGGCAACGCCGTGCTCAAGGGCATCGACCTGCAGGTGGCTGCCGGTGAAGTGGTGGCCATCATCGGCCCTAGCGGCTCGGGCAAGACTACCTTCCTGCGCTGCCTGAACCTGCTGGAAACGCCCGATAGCGGGCGGATTCGCATGGGTGACATCGAGATCGATGGCAGCCGCATCGCCCAGCAACAAGGCCTGATTCGCCGCCTGCGCCAGCAGGTGGGCTTCGTGTTCCAGAACTTCAACCTGTTCCCGCACCGCACGGCGCTGGAAAACGTGATTGAAGGCCCGGTGGTGGTCAAGAAGACCCCGCGTGCCCAGGCCGAGGCCCTGGGCCGCAAGCTGTTGGCCAAGGTTGGCCTGGCCGGCAAGGAAGACGCCTACCCGCGCAGGCTGTCCGGTGGGCAGCAACAACGGGTGGCCATTGCCCGCGCATTGGCCATGGAGCCGGAGGTGATTCTGTTCGACGAACCCACCTCGGCGCTGGACCCGGAGCTGGTGGGCGAAGTGCTGGCGACCATTCGCAGCCTGGCCGAAGAGAAACGCACGATGATCATCGTCACCCACGAAATGGCCTTCGCCCGTGACGTGGCCAACCGCGTGGTGTTCTTCGACAAGGGTGTGATCGTGGAACAAGGCGAGGCGAAAGCGTTGTTCGCCAACCCTCGCGAGGAACGCACCAAGCAGTTTCTCAGCAAGTTCCTGGCAGGTTAAACGCCCTCGACGCCGCCTGGCGGCAGCTGCTACACAGGCCTGTAGCAGCTGCCGCCAGGCAGCGTCCGAGAGCAACACGGTCCACGTAGGAAGCGTCTGAACCCCACAAACGGCACTCCCCCCACCTTGACCCTCCCCTTGCGACAACCTATGAAGGACGCCGGCCTTCAAGGAGAATCGCCATGCACCTGTTCAACGGATCTGAACTGCTGCCCCCCGCCCTGCCACTGCTCGCCAGCCACGGCATCGGCCTGCACGCCACCCAGCACCTTTACGCCGCCATAGAGCCCTGGGAGCACATGGACCATGGCGACCTGCTGGAGCTGTTCTGGAACGGCTGTTTCGTCACCGCCCACACCGTGCAGCCCGGCGAGACTGGCCGCACCCTGCAACTGCCGATCCCGGCCAGCTTCGCCTTGAATGGCGACGCACGCCTGCATTACCGCGTGCTGCGCATAGGCGTTCGCGCGCAGCGTTCGCCCAACCTCGACTTCACAGTGAAACTGCAGTGCCCCGGCAGCCCCGTGCCGGGCCATGGCGAAAACCAGTTCCTCGCCCCGCTGGCCTTGCCCGACGCGGTGTGCCTGAACACCCTCAAGCGCGGCGTGCCATTCAGCATCGAGCCTTGGCAACACATGGCCAGCCGCGATTGCCTGACCTTGCGCTGGGGCGACCTGCGCCTGGACCTGCCACCGCTGCTGCCTGGCCAGGTGGGCCTGCCCATCAACGGCCGAATCCCGAAGAAAGTGGTCCGCGAGGCGGGCCAGGACGACCACCTGGAAGCCACTTATTGCATCCTCGACGAGGTCGGCAACCCGTCTGGCTGGGCCCCTGCCAGGCAGGTGCGGGTGTACCGCGATCCCGCTTCTATTGATATTCCTAAAGGTTAGTATATTTAAACTTTATACACGATTAGGGTATATAAACCGGACCACCGGACCAGCGCATTTTCCGCCGCGACAACGCGGCGCTATTCATGACGTGAGGACGGTATGGTCAGCAACAACGACATCCAGTCGCATCTGGACACCCCGCCACCGTTGCTGCCGGCCAAGGTGCTGGGCAGCGACGCCGAGGCCCTGCAAGCCGCCCATGAACTGGCTGCCGCCGCCCGCAGTGGCGCCGCCTACCGCGACCGCGAGCGGCAACTGCCGTGGGCGCAAGTGGAGCAGTTCACCGCCAGTGGCCTGGGCAGTATTTCCATCCCCCGCCAGTTCGGCGGCCCGCAGCTATCGTTCGTCACCATTGCCGAGGTGTTCCGCATTGTCTCGGCCGCCGACCCGGCGCTGGGGCAGATCCCGCAGAACCAGTTCGGCCTGCTGCACCTGCTGCCGGGCGTGGCCACGCAGCAGCAACAGCAACACCTGTTCAGCTCGGTGCTGCAAGGCGCGCGCATCGGCAATGCCGGCCCCGAACGCGGTACCCGCAACACCCTGGAGTTGAAAGCACGCATCACCCGCCAGGGCGAGGGCTATGTGCTCAACGGCCAGAAGTTCTATTCCACCGGCGCCCTGTTCGCCCACTGGGTGGCCGTGAAGGCGCTGAATGATGAAGGCCGCCAGGTCATGGCCTTCGTGCCCCGTGGCAGCGCCGGGCTGCGCATCGTCGATGACTGGAGTGGCTTCGGCCAGCGCACCACCGCCAGCGGCACCGTGCTGCTGGACAACGTGCAGGTGGCCGCAGAGTTGGTGGTGGACAACTGGCGCAGCGGCGAACGGCCGAATATCCAGGGCGCCGTCTCGCAGCTGATTCAAGCGGCCATTGATGCCGGCATTGCCGAAGAAGCCATCGCCGACACCATCGCCTTTGTCCGCGAACGCTCGCGCCCGTGGGTGGACGCCAACGTCGAGCGCGCCAGCGACGACCCCTACGTGATTGCCGACGTCGGCCGCCTGAGCCTGGAGCTGCACGCCGCCCAGGCACTGCTGCGCAAGGCCGGCCGGGTGCTGGACGAGGTATTCGCCGGGGCCATCGACGAGGCCGCCGCGGCCCGCGCTTCCATTGCCGTGGCCGAAGCCAAGGTGCTGACCACCGAGGTGGCGCTGCAGGCCAGCGAGAAGCTGCTGGAGCTGGCGGGCAGCCGCGCCACCCTGGCCGAGTTCAACCTCGACCGCCACTGGCGCAACGCCCGCGTGCACACCCTTCACGACCCCGTGCGCTGGAAATACCACGCGGTGGGCGCCTACCACCTGAACGGCAGCCACCCCGCCCGCCACTCCTGGATTTGACCAGACCACTGGAGAACGCAATGAACGCATTCACGCCCAAGCCAGGGCCGGTGGAGCTGATTCGCTCTGACGCCCAGGCCATCGAAACCGCTCACCACCTGGCCGCCACCCTGCGCCAGGACAGCATCGTGCGCGACCGCGAACGGCGCCTGCCCCATGCCGAACTAGCGTTGTTCAGCCAGTCGGGCTTGTGGGGTATCAGCGTACCCAAGGCCTTCGGCGGCGCCGGGGTGTCCAACGTCACCCTGGCCCAGGTGGTGGCGATCATCGCCCAGGCCGACGCCTCGCTGGGGCAGATCCCGCAGAACCATTACTACGCCCTGGAAGTGCTGCGCGTGAACGGCAGCGCCGCGCAGCAACAGCGCCTGTACGCCGAAGTGCTGGCCGGCCAGCGATTCGGCAACGCCCTGGCCGAACTGGGTACCAGGACCGCCCACGACCGCACCACACGAATCACCCGCGACGGCGACGGCTACCGCATCCATGGCCGCAAGTTCTACGCCACCGGCGCCCTGTATGCCCAGCGCATTCCTACCTCGGTGGTGGACGAGCAGGGTGTGCAGCACCTGGCCTTCGTGCCCCGCGACAGCCACGGCCTGCAGGTGATCGACGACTGGAGCGGCTTCGGCCAGCGCACTACGGGCAGCGGCTCGGTGCTGTTCGACAACGTGTACGTGGCCGCCGAGGACGTCATCGCATTCCAGACCGCCTTCGAGCGCCCTACCCCAGTGGGCCCGCTGGCGCAGATCCTTCACGCCGCCATCGATACCGGCATCGCCCGCGCCGCCTTTGAGGACGCCCTGCATTTTGTGCGCACGCGCACCCGGCCGTGGATCGATTCGGGCGTCGAGAAAGCTGTGGACGACCCGCTGAGCCTGAAGACCATCGGCCACCTGGCCATCCGCCTGCACGCCACCGAAGCGTTGTTGGAACGTGCCGGCGAATTCCTCGACCTGGCCCAGGCCGACAGCACCGCGGACCGCGTGGCCGCCGCCTCCATTGCCATCGCCGAAGCCCGCGCCATCAGCACCGAAGTGTCGCTGGCGGCCGGCAGCACCCTGTTCGAACTGGCCGGCAGCCAGGCCACGCTCGCCGAGCACGGCCTGGACCGCCACTGGCGCAATGCCCGCGTGCACACCCTGCACGACCCGGTGCGCTGGAAATACCACGCCATCGGCAACTACTACCTCAGTGACGAGAAGCCGCCACGCCGAGGGACCATCTGATGCCCGCTAAAAAGATCCTGCTCAACGCCTTCAACATGAACTGCATCGGGCACATCAACCACGGCCTGTGGACGCACCCGCGCGACACGTCCACCCAGTACAAGACCCTGGAATACTGGACCGAGCTGGCGAAGACCCTGGAGCGCGGCCTGTTCGACGGCCTGTTCATTGCCGACATCGTCGGCGTGTACGACGTCTACCAGAACAGCGTCGACGTGCCCCTGCGCGAGTCCATCCAGCTGCCGGTCAACGACCCGCTGCTGCTGGTGTCGGCCATGGCCGCCGTGACCAGCAACCTGGGGTTCGGCCTGACCGCCAACCTCACCTATGAACCGCCGTACCTGTTCGCCCGGCGCATGTCGACCCTCGACCACCTGAGCCGTGGCCGCGTGGGCTGGAACATCGTCACCGGCTACCTGGACAGCGCCGCCAAGGCCATGGGCCTCAGCGAGCAGGCCGAACATGACCGCCGCTACGACCAGGCCGATGAATACCTGCAGGTGCTGTACAAACTGTGGGAAGGCAGCTGGGAAGACGACGCCGTGGTCAACGACCCGGCACGCCGGGTGTATGCCGAGCCGAGCAAGGTGCACAAGGTGCAGCACCAGGGCGAGTTCTACCAGGTGAACGGCTACCACCTGTGCGAGCCCTCGCCCCAGCGCACGCCGGTGCTGTTCCAGGCCGGCGCCTCGGACCGTGGCCTGCTGTTCGCCGGCCGCCACGCCGAATGCGTGTTCATCAGCGGCCAGACCAAGGCGGCCACCCGCGCCCAGGTGGACAAGGTACGCGCCAGCGCTGCTGCGGCAGGCCGGCGCCCCGAGGACATCAAGGTGTTCATGGGCCTGACCGTGATCGTCGCCGCCACCGAGGAAGCCGCCCACGCCAAGCACGCCGAATACCTGCAGTACGCCAGCGCCGAGGCCGGCGTGGCGCATTTCGCCAGCTCTACGGGCATCGACTTCGCCCAGTACGAACTCGACGAGCCGATCCAGTACGTGAAAAGCAACGCCATCCAGTCGGCCACCAAGAACCTGCAGAACAACGACTGGACCCGCCGCAAGCTGCTGGACCAGCACGCCCTGGGCGGCCGCTATATCACCCTGGTCGGTGCGCCCGAGCAGGTGGCGGACGAGTTGATTGCCTGGCTCGATGAAACCGGCCTGGACGGCTTCAACCTGGCGCGCACGGTCACCCCGGAAAGCTACGTGGATTTCATCGACCTGGTAGTGCCAGAGCTGCAAAAGCGCGGGCGCTACAAGACCAAATACGGCGACGGCACCCTGCGCGAAAAACTCTTCGAGCATGGCGCGCGGTTGCCCCACAACCATATCGCCAGTGAATTCAAACACCCTGCTGCCTGACTACGTACCTGTGGGAGCTGGCTTGCCAGGCCCTCGGTCCGGGGGGGGGGGGGGGGGCCCGCGAGCTTTTGAGGCCCCCAAAAGCTCGCTGGCAAGCCAGCTCCCACAGAATCCAGATGAATTCCGGAAGGACTGACATGAAAAAACTCACCACCCTGCTGCTCACCCTTGGCCTGGCCACCGGCCTTGCCCACGCCGCCGACGCGCCGCTGAAAATCGGCACCACCGCCGCCTTCGCCATTCCGCTGGAAGCCGCCGTGGCCGAAGCCGACAAGCAAGGCCTGAAGGTAAAACTGGTGGAGTTCACCGACTGGATCGCGCCCAACGTCAGCCTGGCTGCCGGCGACATCGACGTGAACTATTTCCAGCACATCCCCTTCCTGGAAAACGCCAAGGCCGCCGCCGGCTTCGACCTGGTGCCCTACGCCCCCGGCATCATCAACAACGTCGGCCTGTACTCGAAGAAGTACAAAAGCCTCGACCAGTTGCCCGACGGCGCCACCGTGGCCATCGCCAACGACCCCATCAACAGTGGCCGCGGCCTGCAATTGCTGGCCAAGGCCAAGCTCATCAGCCTCAAGGACGGCGTGGGCTACAAGGCCACCGAAGACGACATCACCGCCAACCCCAAACACCTGAAAATCCTGCAGGTGGAAGCCGTGCAGCTGGTGCGTGCCTACGATGACGCCGACCTGGTGCAGGGCTACCCCGCCTACATCCGCCTGGCGAAAACCTTCGACGCCGAGTCGGCCCTGCTGTTCGACGGCGTCGACCACCCTGAGTACGTGATTCAGTTCGTGATCCAGCCCAAGGAAAAGGCCGACCCGCGCCTGGCGAAGTTCGTTGATATCTACCAGCACTCGCCGGTGGTCCGCGCCGCCCTGGACAAGACCTACGGCAAGCTGTACCAGACCGGTTGGGGAGGCTGACCATGAGCAGCGCCCAGCGCCTGTC
Organism: Pseudomonas sp. JC1203; assembly: GCF_056175065.1. Classification (NCBI taxonomy): domain Bacteria; kingdom Pseudomonadati; phylum Pseudomonadota; class Gammaproteobacteria; order Pseudomonadales; family Pseudomonadaceae; genus Pseudomonas; species Pseudomonas sp. JC1203. The sequence goes on along the minus strand of NZ_JBWCAM010000001.1, from coordinate 259,582 downwards.
CGAAACCCGCGCGCCCGCCAGCGCCGAGCGCACCCAGTTGCACCCGGAGCTGGCCAACGCCCACGTGCGCTTCATCGGCCTGGGCAAGACCTACCAGGGCCAGCATGGCCCGGTGCAAGCGCTGCAAGGCATTGACCTGAACATCCAGCGTGGCGAAATCTTCGGCATCATCGGCCGCAGCGGCGCCGGCAAGTCGTCGCTGATCCGCACCATCAACCGCCTGGAGCAACCCAGCGTCGGCCGCGTGCTGATCGACCAGGTGGACATAGGGGAATTCGACGAAGACCGCCTGGTGCAGCTGCGCCGGCGCATCGGCATGATCTTCCAGCACTTCAACCTGATGTCGGCCAAGACCGTGTGGCAGAACGTCGAACTGCCGCTGAAAGTGGCCGGCATGAGCCAGGCCGAGCGCCACCGCAAGGTCACCGAACTGCTGGACCTGGTAGGCCTGGCCGACAAGCACCATGTGTACCCGGCGCAGCTGTCGGGCGGGCAGAAGCAGCGGGTGGGCATCGCCCGCGCGCTGGTGCACGACCCGGCCATACTGCTGTGCGACGAGGCCACCTCGGCGCTGGACCCCGAGACCACCGAGTCGATCCTGGCGCTGCTGCGTGACATCAACCAGCACCTGGGCCTGACGGTGATCCTGATCACCCACGAGATGGCGGTGATCCGCGACATCTGCGACCGCGTGGTGGTGCTGGAGAACGGCCAGGTAGTGGAGCAAGGGCCAGTGTGGCAGGTGTTCGGCGACCCCCAGCATGCCGTCAGCAAAACTTTGCTGGCACCGCTGCAACACGGGCTGCCGGCCGAGTTGCAGGCGCGCATCCAGCAGCAGCCGGCCTCGCCTGCATCAGCGCTGGTGCTGGGCCTGCGCCTGAATGGCAGCGACGGTGAAGAGCCCGACTTGTCGGCGCTGTTCCACAGCCTGGGCGGCCGCGTCAGCTTGCTGCAGGGCGGCGTCGAACGCATTCAGGGCCGCGCCCTGGGGCAACTGGTGATTGCCGTGGCGCACTCGCCGCTGCCACGTGAACAACTGATAGAACGCGCGGCCTTGTGGGCCGACCGCGTGGAGGTGCTGGGCTATGTGGGCTGAACGGCTGTTGCAGGGCATTCTCGACACGCTGCTGATGGTCGGCGTTTCTTCGTTCATAGCCCTGGTACTGGGTATTCCGCTGGCGGTGATACTGGTCACCAGCAGCAAGGGCGGCATCTATGAGGCGCCGCACCTGAACCGGGTGCTGGGCGCGTTCGTCAACCTGTTCCGCTCGGTGCCGTTCCTGATTCTGATGGTGGCGCTGATCCCCTTCACCCGCCTGATCGTCGGCACCACCTACGGCGTGTGGGCCGCCGTGGTGCCGCTGACTATCGCCGCCACGCCGTTCTTCGCGCGCATCGCCGAAGTCAGCCTGCGCGAGGTCGACCACGGCCTGATCGAGGCCGCCCAGGCCATGGGCTGCCGCCGCTGGCACATCATCTGGCACGTGCTGCTGCCCGAAGCGCGGCCGGGCATAGTCGGCGGCTTCACCATTACCCTGGTGACCATGATCAACTCCTCGGCCATGGCCGGCGCCATCGGTGCCGGCGGCCTGGGCGACATTGCCTACCGCTACGGCTACCAGCGCTTCGACACGCAAATCATGCTCACGGTGATCGTGCTGCTGGTGGTGCTGGTGGCGTTCATCCAGTTTGGCGGTGATCGGCTGGCGAAGGTGTTGAACAAGCGCTGAGGTATCATCGCGCTTATCACCTTTTCCGTTGGCGACCGCGATGAAACTCGACCCGCAGGCCCTGCAACAGATCACCCAGACTACCCTGGGCAACTACAACCAGACCGCCGACAGCTTCCGCGAAGGCACCCGCGACCACGACGTCAGCCAGAACATCGACGCGCTGTTGCGCCACCTGCAGGTGCCGGCCCCGGCGCAGATCCTCGATTTTGGCTGCGGCCCGGGCCGCGACCTGCGCACCTTCACCCGCCTGGGCCATATCGCCACCGGCCTGGACGGCAGCGAGCGTTTCGCCGAAATGGCCCGCGCCGACAGCGGCTGCGAGGTGTGGCAACAAAACTTCCTGGCCCTGGACCTGCCCGCCGAACGTTTCGACGGCGTGTTCGCCAACGCCGTGCTGTTCCACATCCCCAGCCAGGAACTGCCACGGGTGCTGGGCCAACTGCACGCCACGCTGAAACCGGGCGGCGTGCTGTTCAGTTCCAACCCCCGCGGCAACAACCAGGAAGGCTGGAAAGGCCCGCGCTATGGCGCCTATCACGATTTGGAGAACTGGCAGCGAGTGCTGGCCGAGGCCGGCTTCGTGGAGCTCGAACACTACTACCGCCCCACAGGGTTGCCGCGTGAGCAGCAACCCTGGCTGGCCAGCGTGTGGCGCAAAACCCAACCCCTGTAGCAGCGGCCGCAGGCCGCGTCACGCCGCCTTCTTCGGCTCCTTGACCTTGTACCACGCCACATAAAGCGCCGGCAGGAACAGCAGCGTCAGCAGCGTGGCGCTGATGATGCCGCCGATCATGGCGTAGGCCATGGGGCCCCAGAACACTTCGCGGGCGATGGGGATCATGCCCAGGCTCGCTGCGGCGGCGGTCAGCAGGATGGGCCGGCGGCGGTGCTGGGTGGCTTCGACCACCGCGTCCCACGGGGCGTAGCCGTCCTGTTCGAAGATGTTGATCTGCGTAACCAGAATCACCGAGTTGCGGATGATGATGCCGATCAGCGCCAGAATGCCGAGGATGGCCACAAAGCCCATCGGCGTGCCCGTGGGCACCAGCGCCACCACCACGCCGATCAGCCCCAGCGGCGCGACGCTGGCCACCAGGAACATCTTCTGCACGCTGTGCAACTGGATCATCAGGAAGGTGGCCATCAGGAACAGCATCAGCGGCACCACCTTGGCAATCGGGCCCTGGGCCTTGCCGCTTTCTTCGACGGTACCGCCGGTGGCCACTTTGTAGCCAACCGGCAGGGTGCTGGCGAACTGGTCGATGGTGGGCTTGAGCTGGGTAACCAGGTCGGTGGGCTGGATCTGGTCGCGCACCGAGGCCTTGATGGTGATGGTGGGGTGGCGGTCGCGGCGCCATACCAACGGCTGCTCCAACTCGTAGCGCACGGTGGCGAACGCCAGCAACGGAATGGATACGCCGTTGGGCGTCACGATCTGCAGGTTCTGCAGGGTTTCCGGCGAGCCACGCTCGGCGTTCTCGGCACGCCCCACCACGTTGATCAGGTAGATATCATCGTTGACCTGGGTGACTGCGGTGCCGCTGACGATGGTGTTCATCAGCTTGGCCACGTCTTCCGAGGACAGCCCCAGCTGCCGTGCCTTGTCCTGGTTGATGTCGATGCGCAGCACCTTGCCCGGCTCGTTCCAGTCATAAATGATCTGGCCGATGTGCGGGTTCTGGTCCAGCAGCGTGGCCAGGTCGATGGCGTGCTTGCGCACCTGGTCGATGTCCTTGCCGCTGACCCGGTACTGAATCGGCCGCCCCACCGGGGGGCCCATTTCCAGGGTTTGCACGTAGCTGCCGATGCCCACGAAGTCGTCGCGCAGGCGTTGGCGCAGGCGGTCCATCAGCGCGGCGCGCTCTTCCAGGCCCTTGCTGACGATGACCAGCTGGGCGTAGTACGGGTTCTCCAGCTGCTGGTCCAGGGGCAGGTAGAAACGAATCGCGCCCTGGCCGATGTAGGTGCTCCAACGGGCAATGTCCGGGTCGTCCTTGAGCGTCGCTTCCAGCTTGTCCACCGCCTTGCGCGTTTCGTTGATGGACGAGTTCTGCGGCAGGTTCAGCTCCACCAGCACCTCGGGCCGGTCAGACGAGGGGAAGAACTGGTTCTGCACGAAGCGCATGCAGAACACCGACAACAGGAACAGCCCCACGGTAATCAGGATGGTCAGCCAGCGGTGGCGCATGGCCCACAGCAGGCCGCTGTTGAACACCCGGCCAATGCGCCCCGGGTCGTCGGAGTGCGGCTTCACGTTGGTGCTCAGAATGTGCACGCCCAGCACCGGCGCGAACAGCACCGCCACCACCCACGACACCAGCATGGCCACGGCGATCACCGCGAACAGGGTGAAGGTGTACTCACCCGCCGAGCTGGCGTTGAGGCCGATGGGCACGAAGCCCGCCACCGTCACCAGGGTGCCGGTGAGCATGGGAAACGCCGTGCTGGTGTAGGCGAACGTGGCCGCCTGCTCCTTGGTCTCGCCCATTTCCAGGCGCGTGACCATCATCTCCACGGTAATCATGGCGTCATCCACCAGCAGGCCCAGGGCGATGATCAGCGCGCCCAGGGAGATCCGTTGCATGGTGATGCCGCTGTACTCCATGAACACGAATACCATGGCCAGTACCAGCGGGATCGAGCAGGCCACCACCAAGCCGGCGCGCACGCCCAGGCTGATGAAGCTCACCACCAGCACGATGATCACCGCCTCGAACAGCGCGCTGGTGAAGCCGCCCACGGCCTCTTCCACCACCTGCGCCTGGTCGGAAACGTTGTGGATGCCAACCCCCACCGGCAGGTCGGCGGTGATCTCGGTAATGCGCTGGTGCAGCGCTTTACCAAACGACTGGATATTGCCGCCGTCGCGCATGGCGATGGCCAGGCCGATTGCCGGCTGGCCGTTGAAACGGAACATTGGCGTGGGCGGGTCGCTGTAGCCGCGCTGGATATCGGCGACATCGGCCAGGCGGTAGAAGCGGTCGTTGAGCCGCAGGTTCACTGCAGCCAGGTCTTTCTCGGAAGCGAACTGGCCGCTGGTGCGCACGGAAATGCGCTCGGGCCCCGCCTCGATCACGCCGGCCGGGGTCACCGCGTTCTGCGCCTGCAACGCCTGCACCACCTGGCGCTGGTCGATGCCCAGGGCTGCCAGTTTGCGCGTGGAGAAGTTCAGGTACAGCACCTCGTCCTGGGCGCCGATCATCTCGATCTTGCCCAGCCCCGGCACCTGGCGAATCTCGGCGCGGGCCTGCTCCACGTAGTCGCGCAGCTGGCGCATGCTCAGGCCGTCGGAGGTGAACGCATAGATGGAGCCGTATACGTCACCGAATTCGTCGTTGAACGCCGGGCCCTGGATGCCCTGGGGGAAGCTGCTGCGAATGTCGTCGATCTTCTTGCGCACCTGGTACCAGATCTGCGGAATGGCCTTGCCGCTGGTGGTGTCGCGCAGGTAGACGAATACCGTGGATTCGCCGGGGCGGGTGTAGCTTTTCACGTAGTCGAGGGAGTCCAGCTCTTCGAGCTTTTTCTCGATGCGGTCGGTGACCTGCAGCAGCGTTTCGTCCTGGGTGGCGCCCGGCCAGCGGGTCTGGATAACCATGGTCTTGATGGTGAAGCTGGGGTCTTCCTCGCGGCCCAGGTTGAGATAGGAAAACACCCCCATCAACAATGCCACGAACATCAGGTACCAGACGAAAGACTGGTGCTTGAGCGCCCAGTCGGACAAGTTGAAGCTTCCTTTCATTGCTTGCTGCCCTCGTCCACTTTGACCTTCTGCCCCGGTTTGAGACTGTTGACGCCGGCGCTGACCACGCGCTCGCCGGCTTTCACCCCGGCGCTGACAATGACCGAGTCCTGGCCACGGCTGAGTACGTGCACCGCTTGTGGCGCCACGGTGTGGTTCTGCATGTCGATGACCCAGATGCGCGATTGGCCCTCGGCCTCTTGAATGGCGCTGAGCGGCAACTCCACCTTGGGTTCGATGGCGGTGCTCAGGGTCACGCCGATGGCTGTGCCCAGGCGGAATGCCGCCGGCGTGTCGGCCAGGGTCAGGCGCGCGCGGCGGGTGCGCGTGGCACTGTCGGCCTGAGGTTCCAGCTCGCGCAGGGTGGCGGTGGTGGCGATGCTCGGTTCCAGTTGGTCGGCGACGCGGAAGGTCACCCCGGGCGGCAGCTGCTCGGCCAGCGATGACGGCAGGTCGATCACCGCCTCCTTGATATCGGGCCGCGCCAGGGTCACCACTTCCTGGCCAGCGCTGACCACCTGCCCGGCCTCGACGTTCCAGTGGGTGACCACGGCGTCGTGGTCCACGCGCAGTTCACTGTAGTTGAGCTGGTCCCTGGCCTGGCTGAGCGAGGCCTGGGCCTGGTCCAGCGAGGCCTTGGTGGTTTTCAGGTTGGTCTGCGCCACATCCAGTTGCGCCTGGGCGCCCACGCCACGGTCGAACAGCTCCTGCTGACGGCGTGCATCGGCCTGGGCGTTGATCCACTGCGCCTGCACCCGCGCCAGGTCGCCCTGGGTCGAGCGCACCTGGTTCTGCAGGTCGGTGGGGTCGAGCGTGGCCAACAGGTCGCCGGCCTTCACCTCGCTGCCCACGTCCACGGCCCGCCGGGCAATGCGCCCGGACACGCGAAAGCCCAGGGTGCTTTCGTAGCGCGCCTGGATAGTGCCGGCGAAGCGTCCCAGCTGCTCCATGTTCTGCGGGGTGATTTCCACTGACAGCACCGGGCGCACCGGTTCGGGCGGCGGTTCGTTCTTCGAGCAGCCCAACAGCGCCAGGCACAGGCCCAGCATGGCCAGCGAGCGGGTCATGGCTTGTCCTCGGCAGTGTCCTGGGAAGCGATTTCAACCTGCATGTCGGGGTGCAGCAGTTGCACCCCGGCCACCACGATTCTGTCGCCGCTCTGCAGGCCCTCGCCCACCACCACCTTGCCGGTGAGGTAGCGGGCGACCGTGACCTTCTTCAAGGTGACCTTGTTCTGCGCATCCACCCGCCACACGGCCGGGTCGCTGCCGTCCTTGGTCAGTGCCGACCACGGCAGCTCGATGCTGGGCTTGGCCGGCCCGCTGAGGGTGCCGCTGACCACCGAGCCCAGGTTCATGCCCTGCGGCAAGCCTGCCAGGGCCACTTTCACCTGCAGGGTACCGGTCTGTGCCGACACCGCGGGCGTCACTTCGCGCACCTTGCCGGTGGTTTTCACCTTGGGGTCTTCCACCAGGCTTACCGGTACCTGCTGGTCGGTGGGCGGCTGCACGAACAGTGATTCGTAGACGTTGAACACCGCATCGCGCTCGCCGTCGCGGGCCAGGCTGAAGATTGGCACGGTGGCCTGCACCACCTGCCCCACTTCGGCCTGGCGCGCAGTGATGATGCCTGGCGCGTCGGCGACAAGGTCGGTATAGCTCAGCTGCTCGCGGGCACTGGCCAGCTGCGCGTTGGCGGCGGCCAGGGCGCTTTGGCTGCTGCGCAGCGCGGCCTGGGCGGAATCGTATTCGCTCTGGCTGGTATAGCCCTTGGGCAACAGCTTCTGCTGGCGCACGAAGGCGGCCTGGGCCTGGGTGACGCGGGCCTGTTCGGCAAACACGGCGGCTTTCGCCGAGTCGACGTTGGTCTGCAGGTCCTTGGGGTCGAGTTGCGCCAGCACCTGGCGGGCGCTGATGCGGTCGCCCACGTCCACCATGCGCTTGATGATCTTGCCGCCCACGCGGAACGACAGCTGGGTTTGCACCCGCGCCTGAATGTCGCCGGTCAGGCTGACGGGCGCGGCAAAGTCGGTGCTTTGCACCGTCTGCACCCTCACCCTGGGCCGCTGCGGCTCCGCCGGCTTGCCCTGCCCACAACCGGCCAGGGTTGCCGCCAGGCAAACACCAACCACCCACCCCAACCTAAGAGCAGCCATGCAGGCTCCTTTGCGTGCGCTGTTTCACTCGAAATTATTGCGAGTTGTGAGGGTAGCTCAGGGTTCATCGTGTGGACAACTGCGATGTACGTGCGGCGATACGCTGGAAACTTGTGGGGGATTATTCGGGCGCTGCAAAAGTTTTTTCGCCACCACGGAATTTTTTTCGCACGGCCGTACTCGAAACTTTTCTGCCCGTGCCAAGGAAGACCAATAATGAATAACAATCCCGTGAAAAAGCTCGACCCCCAGGAAGTGATCAAATTGCTGGCGGCCCTGCGCCGTGCGGTCAAACCGCCGCGCTGACCCAGGCAATAAAAAACGCCGACGCTGTATAAGCCGTCGGCGTTTTTGTTTCAGTGCAGCTTCGCGGGCGATCAGAACGCCGGCAGTACCGCGCCGTTGTATTTCTTGGCGATGAATTCCTTCACTTCCGGGCTGGTCAGCGCCTTGGCCAGTTTCTGGATGGCGTCGCTGTCCTTGTTGTCCGGGCGCGCAACCAGGTAGTTCACGTAAGGCGAGTCGGCGCCTTCAATGACCAGTGCGTCCTTGGCCGGGTTCAGGCCAGCGTCCAGCGCGTAGTTGGTGTTGATCATGTCCAGGTCAACCTGGTCCAGGGCGCGTGGCAGCATGGCCGATTCCAGCTCCTTGAACTTCAGGTGCTTGGGGTTCTCGGCGATGTCTTTCGGGGTGGCCAGGGCGTTCTTCGGATCTTTCAGGGTGATCAGGCCGGCTTTCTGCAGCAGGATCAGGGCGCGGCCGCTGTTGCTGCCTTCGTTTGGAATGGCAACGGTAGCGCCGTCTTTAAGTTCGGACAGCGACTTGATCTTCTTCGAGTAGCCGCCGAAAGGTTCGACGTGCACGCCGACCACAGTCACCAGGTGGGTGCCTTTGCCGTCGTTGAAGTTCTTCAGGTATGGCAGGGTCTGGAAGTAGTTGGCGTCCAGACGCTTCTGGTCAACCTGCACGTTCGGCTGCACGTAGTCGGTGAACACCTTGATTTCCAGGTCCACGCCTTCTTTCGCCAGCACCGGTTTCACCAGTTCCAGGATTTCAGCGTGCGGGACTGGGGTAGCGGCAACCACCAGCTTCTCGTTGGCGTTGGCAACACCCATGGTCAGGGCGGCGGCCAGGGCAGTGAACAGCAGAGCCTTTTTCATGCAATGTCCTTGATCAATAAGGTGCCAGCTGCGTATTTGGCCGGCTTGGGGCGGACAATACCGATATTTTTTATACCAAGACAATATCTTTTATTTCACTGCTTATGCCTTTTTAATCATTTTCAGGCAAAAGGCCATGTCGGCGCCCCGTGCATGGTTCAGCCCTTGTGTTGCGCCACACGCAATGCGCTGCGTTCCAACACTGCCTTCAGGCCCTGAAGGGCCGAGCCAGAGCCTTCGCTTAGCAGTGCGTCAATCTGCCGCTCGATGTCGGCCAGCGGCTCGGCCACCACCGGCAGGTTCAGGTGCTCGGGCAGGATCTCGTCACCGCTGCTGACCAGCAAGGCAAAATGGATGATGTTTTCCAGTTCGCGGGTATTGCCCGGCCAGCTGTGCCGCTCCAGCAGCAGCTGGGCGCTCTCGCTGATCAGGGGCACCGGCAGGTTCAGGCGTACGCTGTAGATGCCAACAAAATATTCGGCCAGCGACAGGATATCGCCTGGGCGTTCACGCAGCGCCGGCAACACCAGGCGGCCTTCGCTGAGGTAGTGGTAAAGCCGCTCGTTGAACTTGCCGGCGGCCACGGCCTGGGCCAGGTCGATGCTGGTGGCAGCCACCAGGCGCACGTCCACGGGGCTGGGCTGCTGGGCGCCGACGCGGGTCACTTCGTGGTTTTCCAGTGCGGCAAGCAGCTTCAGCTGGATAGGCAGCGGCAGGTCGCCAATCTCATCCAGGTACAGGGTGCCGCCATTGGCCGAACCGAACCACCCTGCCCGGCTGCTGGCCGAGCCGCTGTAGGCGCCGGCGCTGTAGCCGAACAATTCGGCGTCGGCATACGTGGGGCTGATGGCGCCGCAGTTCACCGACACGAATAGCCCGGCGCGGTCACTGGCGCGGTGGATGTGCCGCGCCAGCAGCTCCTTGCCGGTGCCCGTTTCGCCGTGTATCAGCACCGGCAGGCTGCGCGGTGCCAGGCTTTCCAGCTCCTGGCGCAGCTGCCGCGAACGTGGGTCGACGAACACCAGCGCCTTGGCGCGGATGCTCAGCGGGCTTTTGTCGGCTTCGGGGAAGGTCAGCAGCGGCTGGCCGAAATGTTCAGGATGACTCATGGCAATACTCCCGCCCGGACAACATGGGCCCGGGCGTTTTATTCAAATAAGTGGCGGTCAGGCGCTACGCAGGGCGTGCGATTGCAGGCGGGTCTGCAGGCGGTACAGGTAGGCGAAGCCCTGCTCCCAGCGCTGGTGGCCGGACTTGACGTTGATGTGCCCGGCGCCCGCCAGGATGCCGGCCTCGGCGCCCCAGTCGCGGGCCATCTGCATGGCGCGCGGCACGCTCACCGCAGGGTCGTTGTCGGAACTGACTACCTGGCTTGGGAACGGCAGCAGGTGCTTGGGCACAGGGGCGAAATTGCGCAGCGCCGGCGAGCATGCCGGGCGCTCGACGTCGGCCGGTGCTACCAGCAACGCGCCCTGCACGCGGCGCAGCAACGCCCGCGGCGCCTGCGCGGCCCAGTGGGCCACGGTGATGCAGCCCAGGCTGTGGGCAATCAGGATCACCGGATCGGTGCTGGCACTGATGGCCTGGTCAAGGGCGGCCACCCAGTCCTGGCGTTGCGGCGCCAACCAGTCGGCCTGCTCTACCCGCGCGCTGTTGGGCAGGCTGTTGCACCAGTGGCTTTGCCAATGGTCCTGGGGTGAACCTTGCCAGCCCGGCACAATCAGGTAGCGGATCGACTCGTTGCGCATGGTATACGCCTCCTGCATCGTTTGCGTTGAGGTCAGTATAGGGGCGGGTCATATATTCGTTAAGGAATAAGAAGCTATTTGTTAATAACTTATAACGATATAACTGTGCGGTGATTGCGGACGCGGCCTGTGGCCGCTGCTACGGGGGAGGCGCAAAAAAAAGGGCCGCCCCCTGCCTGAGGAGCGACCCAAGAAACCTCTGCAATCTTTACCGCTTGGTAATCACCGACAACTTGGTAATGCCCGCCTTTTCAATCGACGCCATGGCCCCCGCCACCTTGCCGTAGCCCACGCCGTCATCGGCCTGCAACTGCACGCGCAAATCCGGGTTCTTGGCCTTGGCCGCTTCCAGGTTCGATTCAAGCAGGTCGGGTTGCACCTCATCCTTGTTGATGAAGAACTTGCCGCCACCGTCGATGCTCACCACCAACGGGTCTTTCTGCTCGACCGGCGCCACGGAGTCGGTCTTGGGCAGGTTGATCGGGATCGAGTTGGTGAGCAGCGGCGCGGTGACGATGAACACCACCAGCAGCACCAGCATCACGTCCACCAGCGGCGTGACGTTGATCTCGCTCAGTACCTCATCACTGTCCTGGGTAGAGAAGGCCATATCAGGACGCCTCCTTCACTTTCTGGCCAGCACCGCCCTGGGCAGTCTTGGTCAGGGCCGGGTGCAGCAGCACCCGGAACTGGCTCTTCTGGGCCAGGCTGTAGAAGTCGTGGGCGAAATCGTCGAGGTCGGCGACGGTCAGCTTCAGGCGGCGCAGGAAGTAGTTGTAGACCAGGACTGCCGGCACGGCGACGGCGATACCCACGCCGGTGGCTACCAGGGCCGAGCCGATCGGGCCGGCCACGGTTTCCAGGCTGGCAGAGCCGGCGGCGCTAATGCCTTTCAACGCGGACATGATGCCCCACACGGTGCCGAACAGGCCGATGAAGGGCGAAGTGGAACCGATACTGGCAAGCACGGCCAGGCCGGTTTCCAGGGAGCGGCGCTCACGCACGATCTGTTGGCGCAGGGCACGCTCCAGGCGGTCCTGGTGGTTGATGGCCTGGCTCAGGTCAGCCGCATGGCCAGGTTCACCCACCTGGATGGCGGCGTAACCTGCCTGGGCCACGCGGGCGGCGGCGCCAGGCTGGGTCACGGTCAGTTCGGCGGCCGAATCAAGGCTCGACGCCGCCCAGAATTGCTTGTGGAACTTGCGGTCCTGGTTCTTCAGGCGGCCGAACTGGGTGCCCTTCAGCAGGAACAGGCCCCAGGTGGCGACGGAGAAGACGATCAACAACCAGATCACCGCGCCTTCGATGGATGCAAATGGGGAAGCCAAAGTACTCATGATGTGTATTCCTTGTGTTAGCGCGAATTAGCGGATCTTGAAGTCGATGGGAACGCTGACCCAACCGTCCTGGGCGACATCGCCCTGCTTGGCCGGTACGAAACTCCAGCGTTTGACGGCGGCAAGCGCGGCGTCATCGAGCTGATCGCGACCACTGCTTTTCTGAATCTGAATCTCGCCGGGCTTGCCCGTGGCCAGTACATGCACCCGCAGCAGCACGGTGCCTTCCCAGTTGCGGCGCATGGCCAGCGCCGGGTATTCAGGCGCCGGGTTATGCAAGTAACCGGCGTTGGCCGAAGCCGGGGTCACCGGCTTGGGCGCCGGTGGTGCTGGCGGAGCCGGTGGCGTGGGCGCAGCGACCGGTTGTGGCGGCGCTGGCGGTTGTTCCACCGGTTTTGGCACAGGCTTGGGCACAGGTTTTGCGACCTGCTTGGGTTTGGGTTTTGGCTTGGGCGGTGGCTTGGTGGCCAGTTCGTCCTCGACCGGTGGCGGCGGCTCGACCGGCTGCGCCACGGGCGGTGGCGGCGGCGGTGGAGGCGTTTCAACCACCGGCGGTGCCGGTTGAGAAAACTCGATGGTCATTGGCGGGATTTCTGGCGGCTTGATCGGCAGCGCGGCCAACGGTTCCTGGCTCAGCCAGTAAATCACCGCTCCATGCAGCACCAGCGCAAACACGCCGAGCAGAATCCCTTCACGCCGGCTCAGTACACCCTTGGGGGTCGTGTGCAGACGCGACTGGACCAGCGGCGCACGGTGCGCGCGGCCCAGGTCGACCAACTCGCCGCCTGGCGCCTGGCGCCGAAGCGCTTGGGGTGCACTGGCTGCGGTCTGGACATTGCCCATTGTTGTACTCCTGCGGTCTTCAGCGATAGCGCGAGGGAGGCCTCGCGAGGCGAATCATCGACGCCACACGCTTAGCGCTGAAAGTAATCTTTAAAGTTATACATAGACCTGTATGGAATATGCAGAACCCCTGTTTCGCCCCAGCCCTTGCCCTGCAAGGCCTGTAGCAGAGCGCTCGCAAGCCGATGCCTTGGCGGCATTTAAAATATTCCCCCAAGGCATGGCTTTCAGCGGCTGGCGTTGGCGTTTTTCAGCCCAGCGTCGGGGGCCAGCACGGCAGTCTCGGCGTGCGGCGTACCCTCGGGCACCCAGTCGTAGGCCACCGGCAAGGCGCGGTACACCCAGTTGCTCACCGCATCGCTGCCCGGTGCCTTGCCCTGGTAGGGGCTGACGTACTCCCACACGATCTCGCCCTTGTCGGTCACTTGGAAGAAGCGCCCGTTCATGCCTTCATCGACCAGCGTGTTGCCGTTGGGCAAGCGCCGGGCACTGCTGATGAACGAGCTGTAGAACGCCCAGGAAGGCTGCTTCGAGCTGGCGGCGGTGTACTGCCACACCACCTGCTGCTTGATGGGGTCGACCTCCAGCACGCGCGAACCCGGGGTCAGGCCCAGCGGCGCCGAGGGGTAGCCGGCGGTGCCCTGGTTGTCGAACACCAGCAGGTTGCCAGCGCCCGGCAGCCCGGCCGGAATGATGTGCACGTCATGCTGGCCAACGAACTGGTCCAGCGGCCGTGGCACCTGCTGGGCGGTCTTGGGGTTGATGGTTGGCAGGTTCGGGCCCAGGTGCCACACCACCTTGCCGCTGGCCTTGTCGATGATGGCGATGAAGTTGGAGTTGCGCGAATCCAGCAGCAGGTTGTCGGGGGCGAAGCGCTTGTCGCCGGCGTCGAACCACTTGTTGGGGCCCACCACGCTGAGGTTGTTGATGTGCAGGTAATCGGGGTTGTCGGTGGCGCGCACCAGCTTCAACTGCGCCGGCGTGAAGCCGAACTCGGTAAGGTGGTCGCTGGCCAGCCACTGCCATTTCACCTGGCCTTGCGGGTCCACTTCGTACACCACGTCGTCTATCAGTTGCGGCACCTTGAAGCCCGCCACCTTGTGCACCTTGTTGGCCAGCACCAGGGTGTTGCCGTTGCTCAGGCGGCGCTGGTCATGGTGCTGCTGGGCGGCGCCGCCTGGGGCCTTGTCGCCCCATTGCCACACCACCTTGCCGTTCCAGTCCAGCTCGCCGACGCTCTGGTTGGCCAGGCCGTTGCCGGCCGCCCCCAACGGGCCCGGCGCCTTGTCGCTGAGTTGCAGCAGCACATGGCCGCGCTCGCCCCCTACCAGCCTGGGGTCGATGATGGCCGACGGGAAGCCGTTGTGCGGCCAGTTTTTCACCTCGTTGCCGTCCATGTCGATCAGGTGCGTCTGCTTGTCGGCACCGGCGAAAATCACGTACTGGTTGTAGGCCTTGGCCGGGTCGTAGCGGGTCACCCCGGTGGGGTACACGCTGGGGGCGGCCTGGGCCACGCTGGCGAACACGGCACTGGCCAGCAACGCTGTCTTGAAGGCTTTCATGATCACGTCCTTTGTTGTCAGAAGTCGTAGCGGGCAGTCACGCCCAAGGTGCGCGGGTCGCCCAGGACGCCGCTGTAGCCGCCGTTACCCTCGGCCCACAGGGTGGTGTAGTAGGTCTTGTCGAAAGCGTTTTTCAGCCACAGCGATACGTCCCACTGACCCTGGCCGAGGTTGCCGCGAAAGCCGGTGCTGAGGTTGACCAGGCTGTAGCCCGGGATCTGTGCGTAGGCAGAGTCTTCCAGGGTGCCCACGGCATGGGAGCGGTACGAGTAGCTGCCGGTGACGTACTCTTCCAGGCCGTTATCCCAGTTCCATTTGTATTCGCCGTTGGTGTTGAACATGTATTTCGAAGCGCCCACCACCTGGTGGCCGGACAGGCTGCACGAGGCTGGCGCACCGGCCTGCAGGCTGACTTCCGGTGGGCACGGGGCATCCTTGTAGGACATGTAGCGAACGTCGTTGTAGGCGCCGTTGAAGTTCAGGGTCAGGCCCTTCACCGGAATGACCGTGCCATCCAGTTCCAGGCCACGCGAGCGCACGGTGCCGGCGTTGGTCAGGTACGACACGCGGTTCGCCGAGTCGTAGGCGTTGGCCTGGTAGCCATTGACCGTGGTCCAGAACAGGTTGGCGTTAAGCAGCAGGCGGCGGTCCCACAGGGTGCTCTTGAGCCCCAGTTCGGCATCGTTGGCACGCTCGGCGCCAATCAGCAGCGAGTCGGCACCGGCGGTGGGCGCGCTGCCCACGGCCAGGTTGACGCCGCCCGACTTCTCGCCGTGGGACACAGTGGCGTAGCCCATCAGGTCATCGGTGAAGTGGTAGCTCAAGTTGACCATGCCCGAAGGGCTGGCGCTGTACAGGCTGAGGTCGCCGGAGTTGTAGGCGCCGGCACGGCCGTTGCGGGCGGCCAGCGCAGCGCCGGTCACCGCAGCGCCGCCCACCGGTGCATCGCGCTCAACCCAGGCGCTCTTCTCTTCATAGGTGCCGCGCACGCCGGCAGTCAGGTCCAGCTTGGGCGTGAGGTGCCAGGTGCCTTGGGCGAACAGCGCAAAGCTGTCGGTATCGATATGGCCGTGGCCAATGCTGGTGACATTGGCCAGTGCGCCGGTGGCGGTGCCATTCCAGATATCGGCCTGGGGGCCGTAGTACGAGAACGATTTGTTGTCGGTCTTGGAGCCGAAATAGTAGCCACCCAGCACGTAGTCGAACGCCCCGCCGGTGGGCGATGCCAGGCGAAATTCCTGGGACCACTGCTTGTCTTCCACCGACACGCCGGCGTTGTAGGCGGCGGCCACGTTCAGGCCATCGTCGTTGCGCGGGGTGAAGTTCCAGAAGCGGTAGGAACTGATGGAGGTCAGGGTGAAGTCGCTGGGCAAACGCCAGTTGGCCTCTACCGAGCCGCCGCCCTGGTGCACGGTAACGTGCTGGCTGCCATCCAGGTTGACCTTGCGCGACCCCGGCTCCACCAGCGTGGCGCCCGCTGCCGCAGCACGGGTTTCGTACTGGTTGACGCCGTTGATGGTCGGCCCGGTGCTGAACAGCGTGCGCGTGCCAGAGCTTGAGTCTTCTTCGTTGTAGTCGACGATGGCGCGCAGGCTGAAGTCTTCGTTCGGTTTGAACAGCAGCTGCCCGCGCAGGCCGTCGCGCTCACCGCCGCCCAGCTTGTGGCCGTTCTCTTCGTTGGTGATGGTGCCGCCGCTGTCGCTGCGGTACACCGACAGGCGGCCTGCCAGCTCATCGGTGATGGGCCCGGAGATGGTGCCCTTGGTCTGCACGTAGCCATGCTGGCCCACTGAGCTTTCGATGGTGCGCTCGGGGGTGAAGCTGGGCGCACGGGTGGTGATGTTGATCACCCCCGCCGTGGTGTTCTTGCCGAACAGCGTGCCTTGCGGGCCGCGCAGCACCGCCAGCTGGTCAATGTCCATCAGGTCGAACACCGCCATGCCCGGGCGCCCCAGGTAGACGTTGTCGATGTACAGGCCGACGCTGCCTTCCAGGCCGTCGCTGGCGGGGTTGTTGCCCAGGCCGCGAATCGACACGCTGGACTGGCGCGCGTGCATGAACGCCACGTTGACGCTGGGCACCAGCTGCTGCAGGTCCTGAATGCGGTAAACGTGCTGGGCTTCCAGGGTGCTGCCGTCCACGGTGCTGATTGGCGTGGGCACGTCCTGGGCGCTTTCCTCACGGCGCCGCGCGGTAACGGTCACGGTCTTGAGGTGGGCACCATCGTCCTGGGCGGCGGGCGCCGCAGCGCTGGTGGGGACGACGTCGTCAGCCGCATGGGCCAGGGAAAAACTGGCGCTGCCGGCCAACAGCAGGGCCAGCGGCAGGCGCTTCAGGCGCCTGGCGGAAGTGGGGGCTGCGGGGGGTGACTGACGACTCATGGCACGGCTCCTTGGTGAGGGAACTGGGGGACGGCATTCGATGTGCCGACCACTCCGCATATTCCCTTCAGTTATTTGCATATGTTTTTCTAGAGATTTACTGCATAAGTGATTGCCTTTATAAGGAGTGCACCGGATGCATAGCAAATGCATTTGCCCGATACTTTTAATGTGAAAAATGCATATAGACCTGCGCCAACTCCGCCACCTGATCGCCCTCGCCGAACACCGCAGCTTCGTGGCCGCGGCCGTGGCGGTGAACCTGTCGCAATCGGCCTTCAGCCGCAGCATCCAGGCGTTGGAACACGCCGTGGGCTGCCAGCTGGTGGACCGTGGGCGCAAGGACCTGCCGCCCACCAAGCAAGGCCAGGTAGTGCTTGAACACGCCCGGCGGCTGGTCAGCGGCGCACGCCAGCTGAGCAACGAGATCAGCCAGTTCAATGGTCTTGAGGCCGGTGAGCTGCGCTTCGGCTGCGGCCCGGCCCCAGCCTCCTGGCTGGTGCCGTCGGCGGTGGGCAGCTTCATTGGCCGCTACCCCAAGGCGCGGGTGCATTTTCATGTCGATGACTGGCACAGCCTGAGCAAGCGGCTGCTCAGCGAGGAATTCGAGTTCTTCGTCGCCGACACCCGCCAGTTCGAAGCCGACCCCGACTACCACACCCACCGCCTGCGCCCGCGCAAATGGCATTTCTGCTGCCGCGCCGGGCACCCGCTGGCGCAACAGGCAACCGTGACCGCCGAGCAGCTGTTGAGCTACCCGCTGGCCGCCACGCTGCGCCCGCCGAACCTGCGCAAGGTGCTGGCCGACCTCAGCGGCCGCCCGGATTTCAGCCCCAATGTGGAATGCGAAAGCAGCTATGCCCTGCTGAGCGTGGTGCTGCGCTCGGACGCCATCGGTATCAGTGGCACTTACAGCGATGCCGTGCAGAACGCCGGCGGCGAGCTGGTGCGGCTGCGGGTGGAGGGGCTGGACGAGCAGCGTGACGAGCTGTTCACCCGCTACGGCATCGTCAGCCGCGCGGGCTATCGGCTGTCGCCGCTGGCCGAGGCGATGATCGAGGAGATCAAGCTGGTGGATGCGCGGGATGAGGGCGGCAACACCTACGACATCCAGAACCTGGCGGTGTAGGGGCTCCGTGGGAGCTGGCTTGCCAGCGAGCTTTTTGGCCCCAACAACTCGCTGGCAAGCCAGCTCCCACAGGATCAAAGGCGAAGCGTATGCATGCAACGCATACAAAGTATTCATTGAATGCGCTTGCCGAATACCCCTTCCCGATCGCGAAATAGTCGCTATTTCAGTGACTTGCGCAATCAGGAAGGCCCATGAAAAAGTTCTTCAAACCACTGCTGGGCATCGTCCTGGCCAGCCTGCTGGGCCAGGCCCAGGCAGCCGACCCCGTCACCCTGCGCATCGGCGCGCCTGACCAGGGCGCCGGCAGCACGCCGTTCATTGCCGGCCCCGTGGGCCTGGCGCATATCCAGAAACAGCTGGAGAACGAGTTCGCCGCCGACGGCGTGAAGGTGGAATGGCACTTCTTCAAAGGCGCCGGCCCCGCCGTCAACGAGGCCCTGGCCAACCAGCAGCTGGACTTCGCCTGGCTGGGTGACCTGGCGGCCATCATCGGCCGTTCCAGCGGCCTGCAAACCCGCCTGCTGCTGGGTGCGCGCGGCGCCAACACCTACCTTGCGGTAACGCCCAACGCCAATATCCACAGCCTCGCCGACCTCAAGGGCAAGCGCGTCGCCGTATACCGTGGCACCGCCGACCAGCTGTCGTTCGGCCGCGCCCTGCAGAGCCAGGGCCTGAAAGAACGTGACCTGCAAATCATCAGCCTGGACTGGAGCGCCTCGCGCGCAGCGTTGGCCAGCGGACAGATCGACGCCACCTGGTCGGGCATGGGTATCCTCGCCCTCGACAAGCAGGGCATCCAGTTCCCGCTCAGCACCAAGCAGCTGCCACGCCTGTCCACCACCCAGGCCGGCCTTGTGGCCACCCAGGACTTCATCGACAAACACCCCGACCTCACCCAGCGCCTGATCAACGTGCTGGTGAAGAATGCCGCCTACCTGACCGAGCCGCAGAACCAGGCGCCCTACAACCAGCTGATGGCTGAACAGAGCGCCATTCCCGCGCAGCTGTTCGCCAAGGAAAGCGCCGGCGACGACCTGAAGTTTCGCGAGTCGCCGCGCATCGACGCGTTCCTGCGCGCCAGCCTGCAGGACAGCATCGACCAGGCCAAGTCCCTGGGCCTGATCCGCCGCCCCTTCACTGCCGCCGACTGGGTAGAGCCGCGTTTCGTCGACGCCGCCGTGCAGCAGCAGAAACTCGACGCCCTGTGGCCGGCTTTCGACGCCACCGGCAAAGCCCTCTGACTTCCAGGTACCGACCATGACCGCGATCAAGAACGTGCTGTACATCATGTGCGACCAGCTGCGCCGCGACTACCTGTCGTGCTACGGCCACCCGCACCTGCACACCCCCAACATCGACCGCCTGGCCGCCGCCGGCGTGCGGTTCAGCCGTGCCTATACCCAGGGCACCATCTGCGGGCCGTCGCGCATGTCGGCCTACACCGGCCGCTACGTCAGCAGCCACCAGGTGGCCTGGAACGGCGTGCCGTTGCCGCTGGACGAGTTCACCATCGGCGATTACCTGAACCCGGCCGGTATCCGTACCGCCCTGGTGGGCAAGACCCACGCCACGCCCAACACCGACGCCCAACAGCGCCTGGACATGGCCCCGGACAGCGCCCAGGCCGAGCAGTTGAACGAGGTGGGCTTCGAACCCTACGTGCGCCACGACGGCCTGTTCCCCGACGACCCCATCTTCGACGGCAAGCGCGAAGGCGCGCCCTACACCCATTACCTGCGCAAACTCGGCTACGCCGGCCGCAACCCCTGGCATGACTGGGCCAACGCTGCCGAAGGTGCCAATGGCGAGATCCTCAGCGGCTGGAAAATGCGCAACGCCCACCTGCCGGCCCGCGTGCCCGAGCAGCACTCGGAAACGGTGTACACCACCGACCGCGCCATCGATTTCATCAGCGAGCAGGCCGAACATCCCTGGTGCCTGCACCTGTCGTACATCAAGCCGCACTGGCCCTACATTGCCCCGGCGCCGTACCACGCGCTGTACGGCAAACACCAGGTGCTGCCGGCCGTGCTGCCGCAGCCCGGCCAGGAGAATGACCACCCGGTGT
Source organism: Pseudomonas sp. JC1203 (assembly GCF_056175065.1). Classification (NCBI taxonomy): domain Bacteria; kingdom Pseudomonadati; phylum Pseudomonadota; class Gammaproteobacteria; order Pseudomonadales; family Pseudomonadaceae; genus Pseudomonas; species Pseudomonas sp. JC1203. The sequence continues at coordinate 239,721 of NZ_JBWCAM010000001.1, read as the reverse complement.
ACAACGCTTTCCGCCAGCACGAGGAAAGCCGCAACTTCTCCCGCGAGGAGGTGCGCCTCAATGTGATTCCCACCTACATGGGCCTGATCAAGCAGGTGGATGACCAGTTGGGCCGGCTGTTCGATTTCCTGCAAAGCAACGGCCGCTGGGATGACACCCTGATCGTCTTTACCAGCGACCACGGTGACTATTTGGGCGACCATTTCCTGGGTGAAAAGGAGTTCCTGCTGGAGCCGGCCGTGGGCGTGCCGTTGATTGTGCGCGACCCGCGTGCCGCCGCCGATGTCACCCGTGGCACCGTGGACGCGCGCCTGGCCGAGACCATCGACGCCCTGCCCACCTTCCTCGACGCCCTGGGCCTGCCCCCGGCAGACCACCGCCTGGAGGGCCGCTCGCTGATCCCGCTGCTGCACGGCCAGCAACCGGCCTGGCGCGACTTCGCCGTGGCCGAATACGACTACGCGTTCCAGGCGCCCGCCCGCGAACGCCTGGGCCAGGCCATCGACCGTTGCCGCATGTACATGGTGCGCAGCGACCGCTACAAGTACCTGGCCTACGACGGGCACCGCCCGCAGCTGTTCGACCTGCATGAAGACCCGCAGGAGCTGAATGACCTGGGCACCGATCCGGCGCTGGCCGGGGTGCGGGAGCAGCATCAGGGGTATCTGTTTGACTGGCTGCGCGGCTTGAAGCGCCGCACCACTATCAGCAATCGCGAGATTGATATGCGTGGGCAGCGCTTCCGCTATGGCGAGCCTGAGGAAGAGAAGCTGGTACCTATCGGCGTTTGGTAAACCGCGCATGCCCTGGACGCGGCCTGGCGGCCGCTGCTACACAAATCCCGTAGCAGCTGCCGCAGGCTGCGTCGCCTTCAAGCCCCGCGCGTGGTGACGCTCCGCTGCCCCGCCACGCCGACCGGCACTTCGCCCTGCAGGGTCACCCGGCGCACGATGCGTTCCTGGGTGCCGTAGTCGTCCACCGCGTAATGCTGGGTGGCGCGGTTGTCCCAGATGGCCACGTCGCCGGTGCTCCAGCGCCAGCGCACGGTGTTTTCCAGGCGCACCACGTGGCTTTGCAACAGGCCGAACAGGTGCGCCGAATCGCTGGCGTTATAACCCTTGATGCGCTTCACGAAGTGCCCCAGCAACAGGGTTTTTTCGCCGCTGATGGGGTGCACGCGCACCACCGGGTGCTCGGTTTCGTACACCGTGGAGGTAAACACCTTGCGGTAGTTTTCCAGCTTTTCCGCCGACACGTCGGGCTTGGCCGCGGCGTAGTCGTATTCGTTGCTGTGCACCGCCCAGAGCTTGTCGGCCAGTTCCTGCAGCGGTGCCGGCAGGTCGTTGTAGGCCGCCGCAGTGTTGGCCCACACGGTGTCGCCGCCGGCTGCCGGGGCGATCACCGAGCGCAGGATGGAAGCCTTGGGGTAGGCGTCGACGAAGGTCACGTCGGTGTGCCAGGAATTGGCGCGCTGGCCGTCGGCGCCGCTCAGCTGCATCAGGTAGCGGGTGCCGTCACGCACCGGCACGGTGGGGTGGGCAATGGGCTCGCCCAGCAGGTGGGCAAAGGCTTCCTGGCTCTGGTCGTCGAGGTGGGTCTGGCCACGGAAGAAAATCACCTTGTGCTGCACCAGCGCAGCCTGGATGGCCGCGACGGTGGCAGCATCCAGTTCGGCGCCCAGCTTGATGCCGCGGATCTCGGCACCGATGCGGCCGGCAACCGGGTGAATATCCAACGCAACGGCGGTGGGGTTTGTGGCGACGGTGGCATTGCTCATGGTTCGACCCTCTTCTCTCTATGCATATAAGCATTAGTTCTAGATGAATCACCAATGCTTCGTTGACGGAATAAGAGCTTGCATTTAAAACCTCAACCCACCCGCTGTACCAATACCTTCGACCTATTTTTCAAATGCCGGGAATGCATATGGATCTGCGCCAACTGCGGTACTTCATCGCCCTTACCGAACACCGCAGTTTCGTGCGTGCCGCCGACGCCATGGGCATCACCCAGCCAGCCTTCAGCCGCAGCATCCAGGGCCTGGAGCAGGAATTTGGCTGCGTGCTGGTGGACCGCGGCAACAAGGATCTGCGCCCAACCCCGGAAGGCCAGGTGGTGCTGCAGCACGCCCTGAGCCTGGTGCAGGGCGCCGCCCTGCTGGCCAGCGAAGTGACGCAAATGACCAAGCTCGACGCCGGCGAGCTGCGCTTCGGCTGTGGCCCCGCGCCCGCCGTGCGGCTGGTACCGGAAGCGATATCGGCGTTCGTGCGCGCCCACCCCAAAGTGCGCACCTGTTTCGAGGTGAACAACTGGGAGAAACTGAGCCGCGCCCTGAGCCGCGAGGAGATCGAATTCTTCATCGCCGACATTCGCCATTTCGAAGCCGACCCCAATTTCCAGACCCAGCCACTGACACCCCGGCGCGGGGTGTTCTTCTGCCGCCCGGGGCACCCGCTGGAGCACAAGGAAAGTCTGTCCACCAACGACATGTTCGACTACCCGCTGGCGGCCACGCTGATCCCGCCCGGGGTGCGCAAGCTGCTCGCCAACCTCAGCGGCAAGACCGACTTCAGCCCGCACATCGAGACTGAACACGTGCCCACGCTGGTGAAGATCGTGCTCAACTCCGATGCGATCGGCCTGTGCACCGAGGAAGGCTTCGAGGAAGACAGCGCCGACCGGCGCCTGGTGCGGCTGCACTGGCGCAACCTGCCGCAGAACCTGGAAAGCCTGAGCGCCCGCTGCGGCATTGTCAGCCGCATGGGCTACCGGCTGTCACCGGCGGCGCGGGCGATGATTGATACGATTGTGGAGATTGATGCGCAGCCAGCGGCGAAGGCTGGCTGAGCGCAGCTTGGCGGCAGCGGCTACAGGGTTAGCGGGCCGCCCACTCCGCCACCTTGAACGGCTTGCGAATCAAGCGTTCCTTCGCCGCCAAATCCACCGACGCCTGCAAGGTGCCCAGGAACTGCGGGTCCAGGGTGGACGGGAATACCTGGCTCAGCCGGTCATTCTTCAAGTCCTGCGCCAGGATGGCCGGCGGGTAGCTGGCCACCTGCGACACCAACTGCACGTAGGCGTCCTTGTTGCTGTCCTGGGTCAACCACTCCACCGCCGTGCCCTGCGCCTTGAGCAGCTGCGCGACGATGTCGGGATGGGCATCGACGAACGCCCCGCTGCCCACCAGCACGCTCTGGATGCTGCCAGCATCACCCAGGTCGCGGGTGTTCAGCGGTAGTTCGGCCAGGCCCTTCTGTTGCAGGGCAATCACGCTGTTCAAGCCCCAGGTGGCGTCGATCTGTTTGGCGGCCAGCGCCGACTGGGCCGCACCGTAGTCCAGGTTCACCACCTTGATGTCCTTCTCGCTGAGGCCCTGGCTGGCCAGTGCGGCGTCGAACGACAGCTGGCTGGGGTTGCCGCGGAAGATGCCTACGCGCTTGCCCTTGAGGTCTTGCAGGGTTTTGATCCCCGAGCCCGGTTGCACCGCCAGGTACTGTTTTACTCCCCGTGCGCTGGCGCTGAGCAGGCGGGTGTCGAGGCCGTTGGATTTGCCGATGATGGCCGCCAGGTCGCCCAGGTAGGCGAAGTCCACCTGGCCGTTGGCGAAGGCTTCGTTGATCACCGGGCCTGCGCCCTTGAAGAAGGTCCACTGCACCTTGATGCCATCGGCCGCGAAGGCTTTTTCAAACAGCTGCTGTTGCCGCAGCACGTCCACCACCCCGCCGCCACTGGGCTGGGCGCCGGCGCTCAGGTCAGGCACGGCAATACGAATTTCCTTCACCGCGTCGGCGTAGCTGGCCAACGGCGCAAGCGCCAGCACGGCGGGAAGGGCGAACCGGCTGATAGCGCGGGCAAGGGCATTTCTCATGGTGGGTGCTCCTGGCTGAATCACGTTTGGCGCCCAGTCAGACACAGGTCTGGTGATTTCCATAAATACTATAAATTCACATTTTAGTTACTTATAGGAATAAGCAGGCGCTTGATGAGGCGTGCGCGGCCCATGCATGGAGTGCATCGAAAATATTCCAAGAATGCATTGGATGCGTTGCGCGCTTGAGCCTTAAATGGCACCTCTTATCTCCATATCTGCCGTTAATTATTATTTATATAGCGGATAAGAATAAGCAAATAGCCTTACGCAGTAGCCGACAACGGAGGTCTGACATGGCCCGCGAATCGCTTCTCAGTGTGCCCCTGGCAACACCCCTCAGCGCCAGCAAGCGCACCGGCCCCGGGCTGGGCCAACGCCTGCAACCCTTCCTGCTGCCCGCCCTGCTGTTCGTGCTGTGGTGGCTGGCCGCGCGCAACCACTGGATGAGCGAGCAGATTCTGCCCGCGCCCTCGCTGGTGTGGCAGAGCGCGCTGGACCTGGCGGGCAACGACCTGCCCGCCAACCTGTGGATCAGCCTGCAGCGGCTGTTCTGGGGCTTGCTGGCCGGCATTCTCGGCGGTGCGCTGCTGGGCGCCTGGATGGGCGCCAGCCGCCGCGCCGAGCGCCTGGTGCTGCCGACCTTCACGGCCCTGGCGCAGATCCCGACCCTGGCCTGGATTCCGCTGTTCATGGTGTTCTTCGGCATCGGCGAATTGCTCAAGCTGGTGGTGCTGATCAAGGCCATCGTGGTGCCGGTGACCCTGCATACCCTGGTGGGCGTGCGCGATGCCCAACCACGGCTGCGCGAAGCCGCCGCGGTGCTGCGCCTGCCGCCGCGCCTGCTGATTCGCCGGCTGGTGCTGCCGGCCGCCCTGCCCTCGTTCATGGCGGGCGTGCGCCTGGCCCTGGGCGCCGGCTGGTCGTCGCTGCTGGCAGTGGAGCTGCTGGCTTCCAGCGAGGGCATCGGCTACCTGATGGTGTGGGCGCGGCAGCTGTTCATGCTCGATATCGTCTTCGTCTGCGTGGTGGTGATCGGTGTAATAGGCGTGGTCATGGACAAGGGCATTGCCCTGGCCGACCGCAAGCTGGTGCACTGGCCCCACGCGGCCACCGCCGCACTGCCGCGTACCGCCCGCAGCCAGGGCCTGGACCGCCTGACGCCGTGGCTGCTGCCGGCCGCGCTGCTGGTGCTGTGGCAGCTGGCGAGCCAGCTGAACTGGGTAGACGCCAACATTCTGGCCGCGCCGCTGGCGGTGCTGCACACCACCTGGGCCGGCCTTGCCGACGGTTCACTGCTGACCGCCATGGGGCTTAGCCTGGGCCGCACCGTGGGCGGCCTGCTGCTGGGCGGCGGCCTGGGCTTTGCGCTGGGGCTGCTGCTGGGCCTGTCGAAAACCTCTGAACGGGTGCTGGGCCCCAGCCTGGGCGCCCTGCGCCAGATCGCCATCTTCGCCTGGGTGCCGCTGATTACCGCCTGGTTCGGCCTGGGCGAACCGGCCAAGTGGGTGTTCGTGGCCCTGGCGGCGTTCTTCCCGCTGTTCATCGCCACCCACCGCAGCGTCGCCAGCCTGTCGCCACAGCTGGCGGAAGCGGCCCAAGTGCTGCGCCTGAGCCTGTGGCAGCGCCTGCGCCGGCTGATTCTGCCGGGGGCAGCGCCAGGCATATTCGCCGGCCTGCGCCTGAGCCTGATCTACGCCTGGCTGGGCACCATCGGCGCCGAATACTTCATGCCATCCAACGGCGGCATCGCCAGCCTGATGATCGGCGCCCAACAGTTGATGCGCATGGACCTGATCATGAGCGGCATGCTCCTGGTCGGCATCACCGGCGCGCTGCTCAACGCCCTCGGACAACGCATCGAAGCGCGCGCCACGCGCTGGAGACACGCATGAACGCACTGACCCACCCAATCGTCAGCTTCAACCACGTTGGCAAGCAATTCGACGTCGACGGCGGCACCCTGGAAGCCATCCGCGAGTTCAACCTGCAGATCGCCGAGGGCGAGTTCGTCGCCATCGTCGGTTCCAGCGGTTGCGGCAAGTCCACCCTGCTGCGCTTGCTGATCGGCCTGGACACCGACTTTCGCGGCGAGATCCAGGTCGACGGCAAGGCCGTGAAAGGCATCGGCAGCGAGCGCGGCATCGTCTTCCAGGAACACCGGCTGTTCCCCTGGCTGACTGTCGAGGAAAACATCGGCCTGGGCCTGGTCAACGAGGCGCTGAGCAACGAGCAGCGCCAACGCCGCGTGCAGGACTTCATCAACCTGGTGGGCCTCAAGGACTTCACCCGCGCCTACCCGCACCAACTGTCCGGCGGCATGGCCCAGCGCGTGGCCATCGCCCGTGGCCTGGTGGCCAGCCCGCGGATCCTGTTGTTGGACGAGCCCTTCGGCGCCCTCGATGCCCTGACCCGCCAGCAGATGCAGGACGAACTGCTGGCCATCCGCGCGCGCGCGCGCATCACCACGGTGCTGGTGACCCACGACGTCGAGGAAGCGATTTTCCTCGCCGACCGCGTGGTGGTGATGGAACCGCGCCCGGGGCGCATCAAGCGCGTGGTCGAGGTCGACCTGCCCCACCCGCGCCAGCGCAGCAGTTTCGAATTCCACCAACTGCGCGAAGAGCTGCTGCACGAACTGACCAGCGACGACCACTACGTCGCGCCCAACCCGGTGCAGATCCGCGATCTGCCGCCGGCTTTCATCGCCTGCTGAGCAAAGGAACCGCACGATGCCCCAACGTCCCAATTTCCTGGTGATCCTGGCCGACGACCTCGGCTTTTCCGACATCGGCGCCTTTGGCAGCGAGATCGCCACCCCGCACCTGGACAAGCTGGCGTTGGCCGGCCTGCGGCTGACCGACTTTCACACCGCCCCCACCTGTTCGCCTACCCGTTCCATGCTGCTGACCGGCACCGACCACCACATCGCCGGCATCGGCACCATGGCCGAGGCGCTGACGCCCGAGCTGATCGGCAAGCCAGGCTACGAGGGTTACCTGAACGACCGCGTGGTAGCCCTGCCGGAGCTGCTGCGCGAAGCCGGCTACCAGACGTTGATGAGCGGCAAGTGGCACCTGGGCCTGACCGCCGAGCTGGCGCCCCATGCGCGCGGCTTCGAGCGTTCGTTCTCGCTGCTGCCGGGCGCGGCCAACCATTACGGGTTCGAACCCACCTACGACGACAGCACCCCGGGCCTGCTGCGCTCCACCCCCGCGCTGTACATCGAGGACGACACCTTCGTTGACGAGCTGCCCAAGGACTTCTATTCCTCGGACGCCTTCGGCGACAAGCTGCTGCAGTACCTGAAGGAGCGCGACCAGAGCCGGCCATTCTTCGCCTACCTGCCCTTTTCTGCGCCGCACTGGCCGTTGCAGGCGCCAGCCGACATCGTCGCCAAATACAAGGGCCGCTACGACGCCGGCCCCCACGCCCTGCGGCAGGAGCGCTTGGCCAGGCTGCGCGAACTGGGCCTGATCGACGACGCCACCGAGGCGCACCCGCTTCTGGAACTCAACGCCGAGTGGAGCAAGCTCGACGACAGCCAGCGCCAGGCCTCGGCGCGGGCCATGGAGGTGTACGCCGCCATGGTCGAGCGCATGGACTGGAACATCGGCCGGGTGGTGGAGTACCTGCGCCAGCAGGGCCAGCTGGACAATACCTTCATCCTGTTCATGTCCGACAACGGTGCCGAAGGCGCGCTGCTGGAAGCCTTCCCCAAGTTCGGCCCCGAGCTGCTCAGCTACCTGGACGCCCACTACGACAACAGCCTGGAGAACATTGGCCGCGCCAACTCCTACGTCTGGTACGGCCCCGGCTGGGCCCAGGCGGCCACCGCGCCGTCGCGGCTGTTCAAGGCGTTCACTACCGAAGGCGGCATCCGCGTGCCGGCGCTGATCCACTACCCGCCGCTGGCACGGCAGAAGCAGATCGGCCATGGCTTCGGCACGGTGATGGACGTGACCCCCACCATTCTCGACCTGGCCGGCGTGCGCCACCCCGGCACGCGCTGGCGTGGCAAGGACGTGGCGCCGGTGCGCGGGCGTTCGTGGCTGGGTTACCTGTCGGGCGAAACGCCCACCGTGCATGACGACAAGACTGTCACCGGCTGGGAGCTGTTCGGCCAACGTGCCATTCGCCAGGGCGACTGGAAAGCGGTATGGATCCCCGGGCCGATCGGGCCGGCGACCTGGCAGCTGTATGACCTGAGCCGGGATCGCGGCGAGGTGCATGATTTGGCCGCCAGCCACCCGCAGAAGTTGGCGGAATTGATTGGCGAATGGCAGAAGTATGTTGAGGAGACAGGGGTAATCCTCAGCAAATCCCCGTTCCAACCCGACTAACCCCCGTAGCAGCTGCCGCCAGGCGGCGTCCGCAGGCACCGTGAGGCCCTCCCGGACGCGGCCTGCGGCCGCTGCTACGGGTTGGCTTGCGCTACCGGGGCCGTGGCTTCATTCGCCACCGGCGTAAACCGGTTCGCCCGCGCAAACGTGCCGAAATCATTGAAGCGCACGCCCATCTCCGCCATCACCTTGTGCGCCACCCCCGCCGTCATCTGCCGAATGTAGAAGGGTTCCTTCACCACGAAGTGGTGGATGCCATGGGTGCTGCCGAAGTTGAAGCAGAACGCGTGCAGCGGCCACAACCACCAGGCGTTCAACACCTGGGTCTGTTGCATCACGTTGCCCAGCTCCACGTCGCCGTAGTAGTGCATGTTCGAACTGATGAAGTGCAGGCAGAAAGTGCGCAGCACGTTGGGCCCGACGATCACCACCACCGCCACGTTCACCACCTGCATGGCCGCAAGCGTGCCCGCCGACCAGTCGATGGGCGCGCCCAGCAGCCAGGCCACGCCGTTGGCGGCATGGAAACCGAGGAACACGTACCAGGTGCCCCAGTTCAGCAGCGCCAGCGGTGCGTAGACCCGCAGGGTGCGCTTGAGGATGCTCCACTTGTGCGCCCAGGTCTTGGCGCGCAGCATGCGGATCAACGATGACATCACGTTGTCGCCCACCATCAGCAGGCGCACGATGCCCCAGGGCTCGCCGTTGGTGATGGCGCGCTCTTCCATGTCGGTCTCGGTGCCCGAAACCTTGTGGTGGTTGAGGTGCAGGTGCCGGCGGATCCACGGGTTGATGGTGCTGGGCCGCGCCAGCCACACCAGCGCCAGCATCAGGTTGTGCGGCACCCGCTGCTTGCGGAAATACATGCTGTGAATCAGGTCGTGTTCCAGTTCATGGGTCAGCGAAGCGAAGAAGGCGTTCAGCAGCAGGCACGCCCACCACGCCATGTAACCCTCGATATAGAGCGCCGCGCTGCCAACCATGCCCAGCAGCGAGAAGGCCAGGATGCTGGCGCCGATGGCGTCCTGATGCTTGAGAATCGGGTAGCGGCGGCGCAATTCATCGCCCTTGGCCATCACTACCTGGCGAATATGTGCGCTGCGTTGCTGTGCATTCAGTCTGTCGGGGCTTGCACAAGTGCGGTCCATGCTTCCATCCTCTTGTTATGGATGGGTCGACTCTGACCCGGAATCAGCCAAGGAACGCTAGCCATGGACGCCAACCTGTTGACTTCAGGCGCCATTCGTCATGACTGAACCGACCTCGCTTGCCAGCTGGACCCGCGCCTTGCGCAAGCAACTGGACGCCCTGGGCCTCGACAGCACCGCGCTGTGCGAGAAGGCCGGCCTCGACCTGCAGCACATGGACGACCCCAAGGCCCGCTACCCGCTGTCCGCCACCACGCGCCTGTGGCAACTGGCGGTGCAGGCCAGCGGCGACCCGGCCATCGGCCTGCGCGTGTCGCGCTACGTCAGCCCCACAACCTTTCACGCCCTGGGCTACGCGCTTGTCGCCAGCGAGAATCTGCGCGAGGTGTTCGAGCGCATCGTGCGCTACCACCAGGTGGTCAGCGACGCCGTGGTGCCGCACCTGAGCCGCGAAAACGGCCGCTATGTGTTCCGCCTGGAAGTGCCCGAGGGCAGCCCGGCCCCGGCGCCAGAGGCCATGGACGCCTTCGCCGCCATTTACGTGCGCACCTGCCGCAACCGCCTGGGCCGCGACTACGCGCCGCTGGGGGTGTGGCTGACGCGCCCGCCGCCGGCCGACCCGACGCCCTGGCACACGGTTTTCCGGGCGCCGGTGCACTTCAATGCGCCGTGCAACTGCCTGGAATTCGCCTGCGTGGATTTCGAGTGCCACCTGGACGACGCCAACCCCGAGCTGGCCGAGCACAACGAAGCGGTGCTCAACCGCACCCTGGAGCTGCTGCACCCGCTGACGTGGGAACGGCGGGTGCGCAATGCCATCGAGCACCATTTGCCCAATGGCGTGCCCTCGGCCGACCAGATCGCCGAGTCCATGCACCTGAGCCTGCGCAGCCTGCAGCGCCACCTGGCCGATGAAGGCTGCCGCTACGATGCGCTGCTGGACCAGTGCCGGCAGAACCTGGCATTGGCCTACCTGCGCGACGCTGAAGTCACGCTTACCGAGATTGGGTTCCGCCTGGGCTTTGCCGACGCCAGCAGCTTCAACCGCGCGTTCAAACGCTGGACGGGGCTGTCGCCGGGGCAGTTCCGCGACCGGATGGTGTGAATACCAGGCTGAAAACAGTGGCCTGCGGGTCACTGCTGACGGTGACCTGGCCGCCATGCAGTTGCATGATCGAGCGCACGATGGCCAGCCCCAGGCCACCGGAGTCGCCAGGCTCGGCCCGTGAGGCGTCGACCCGGTAGAAGCGGTCGAACAGCCGGCCCAGGTGCTGCGGTTCGATGGGCTCGCCCTGGTTGCTGACCTTCAACTGCGCGTCCACCCGTGTCAACGTCACCGTGCTGCCTGGCGTGGCATGGCGTACGGCGTTGGCCAACAGGTTGCCCAGGGCCCGCTGCAACAGCTGCAGGTCGGCGTCCAGGCTACCGCGCAGCTGGTTGTCCAGGCGCAGTTGGCGGTCTTCGGCCAGCGCTTCGAAATACGCGCACAGGTCTTCGCCCAGCGCGTGCAGGTCCACGGCCTGCAGGTTGAGCAGGCGCTGGCCATGGTCGGCGCGGGCCAGGAATAGCAGGTTCTCGACCATGCGGTTGAGGCGTTCGAACTCTTCCACGTTCGACGCCAGCAGCTCCTGGTATTCATCACTGCTGCGCGGCTGGCTCAGGGCCAGGCCGTTGCTGCCCAGCAGGTTATGCAGGGGCGTGCGGATCTCGTGGGCAAGGTCGGCAGAGAACTGCGACAGGCGCCCGAAGCTGTCGTCCAGGCGGGCGAGCATGCCGTTGAGCGCCTGCACCGGCTCGTGCAACTCGCTGGGAACCGCGTGCAACTGCAGCCGCCGGTCGAGGCTGCGCAGGTCGATCTGCGCCACTGTGCGGGCCATTTGCCGCAGCGGCAGCAAGGCCCGGCGCAACAGCAGCAGGCCCACGGCAAACGCCAGCAACGCACCGGCCCCAGCCGCCAGGTACACCCGCAGGCGGTAACTGGCCAGCATCGCTTCGCGCTCGGCCAACTGCTTGCCCACCACCACCGTCAGCGCTTCGCCCCGTGGCCCCTGGGCCTGGCCGGCCAGCAGCAGCAACGGCGCTGCGCCCGTCGCGCGCCAATCGTGAATATCGGCACGCTGTGGGCTGCGCTGCTCGGGGATCGGCGCCACTTGGGGCACCTGCTGCCCGCGCGGGTTTATGGCGATCACCGGGGTGCCGTCGGCGCGGTTCACCAACAGCAGGCTCTCCTGGTTGCCGAGCATGTTCTGGTAGAGCCTGGGGCGCTGTTGCAGGGCGTCCAGGCTGTCGCTGTCCTGCAGCAGCGCGCGTACCTGTTCCAGGCGGCCGAGCAAGGCCTGGTCGTCACGGTAGGCCAGCTCCGACTCCAGGCTGCGGTACAGAAACACCCCGGCCACGCCCAGCACCAACGCGCACACCGCCGCGAAAGCCAGGGCCAGCCGCCAGGCCAGCGACGGCCCGCGGTTCGGTTCACTCATCGGGGCCGTCCAGCTGGTAGCCGACGCCGCGCACGGTGTGAATCAGCTTGGGCATGAAGGGGTCGTCGACCTTGGCGCGCAGGCGGCGCACGGCCACCTCGACCATGTTGGTGTCGCTGTCGAAATTCAGGTTCCACACCTGCGAGGCGATCAGCGTGCGCGACAGCACCTCGCCACGGCGGCTGGCCAGCAGCTGCAACAGGGCGAACTCCTTGTTGGTCAGGGCAATGCGCTGGCCGGCGCGGCTGACCCGGCGGCGCAGCACGTCCAGTTCCAGGTCGGCGATGCGGTAGTACTCGACTTCCCGCGTGGGCCCGCGGCGCAGCAGGGTGCGCACCCGCGCCAGCAGTTCGACGAAGGCGAACGGTTTCACCAGGTAATCATCGGCACCCAGCTCCAGCCCGCGCACCCGGTCTTCGATGGCGTCCTTGGCGGTGAGGAACAGCACCGGGGTGTCACCGCGCTGGCGGATCAGCTTGAGCAACTGCCAACCGTTAAGCCCGGGCAGCATGACGTCGAGGATGATCAGGTCGTAGGCCTGCTCCTCAATGAAGTGCCGCCCATCCAGGCCATTGAGCGCCACGTCCACGCTGAACCCGGATTCACCCAGGCCCTTGGCCAGGAACCGGGCCGTCTTGGCTTCGTCTTCAACCACCAGCAAATGCATCGTACACCTCGTTTGCGCAGGCCATAGGCTAGGCCTGTTGGCGGCGCTTGCCCATTACAAAGTTGTAATCAGGCTGACGGGGTTCTGTGGGCATGCGCCCGGTAGCCTGCCGGCACCTGATTACGGAGCCGTCCCATGCCGCTCAAACCCTTGCTGTTCAGCCTGGCCGCCCTGGCCTCCCTGCAGGCCCAGGCCGCCCTGCCGCAGCACCCCGAGCTGGACCTGGCCAACGCCCGCCGGCTGGTGGACGCCGCGCCCTGCCACGCCGCCATCGCCGTGCTGGACCGCGGTGGCAACCCGATCCTGGCCCAGCGCGCCGACGGCGTCGGCCCGCACAACGCCGATGCGGCGCGGCGCAAGGCCTACACCGCGCTGTCGACCAAGACCCCTACCCGCCTGTTCGCCGAGCGCGCCCGCAACAACCCGGAAGCCGCCAACCTCAACACGCTTGGCGAGCTGTTGCTGCTGGGCGGCGGCATTCCGCTGTTCGAAGGCCGCGAGCTGGTGGGCGCGCTGGGCGTGGCCGGGGCCGGCGGCGCCGAGCAGGACGAACAATGCGCAACCACTGCCGCCAGCGCCCTGGGCCTGGCCATTCACCCTTGAAGGAGCTACCGATGAAACTGATGCTGGCCCTGGGCCTGAGCACCCTGTCGAGCCTGGCCATGGCGGCCAACCCGCTGAGCGTGCACGTGTTGAACCTGGAGAACGGCGTGCCGTCGCCGGGCGTGGAAGTGACCCTGGAGCAGCACGTGGGCAAGGACTGGCAGATGCTGGCCCACGGCACCACCAACGAACAGGGGCGCATTGCCGAGCTGTTCCCGGCGGACCACACCTTCGTGCAGGGTGAATACCGGGTGGTGTTCAAGACTGGCGATTATTACAAGCGCACCGGGCATGAGACGTTCTTCCCGGAGATACCGGTGATCTTCCAGGTGAAGCAGACGGATCAGCACTACCACATTCCGCTGCTGCTGAGCCCTTATGGCTTCAGCACGTACCGCGGTTCGTAAAAAGCACCCCTACCCTCTGTAGCAGCGGCCGCCAGGCCGCGTCACAGGCACCGCAGTGTGGCTGATGGTTCGCGTGGGCCCGACGCCGCCTTCGGCAGCTGCTACAGGGTTGCGGCGTGCTTGAGGGCATTGAGGTTGAGGATTTCGATCTCGCCGTAGCTGAGCCGCAGCACTCCCTGCTGTTCCAGTTCTTTGAGGATTTGGTTGGTAGTCTGCCGCGACAACGACAACATCATCGCCAACTGCTCCTGCCCTAGCCGAATAACCCGTCGCGCCCCCTCCACCTCGCCGTACCCCTGGGCAATCAGCAGCAGCCGGTGCGCCAGCCGTGGCGCCGCCGCCAGCAGGCTTTGCTGCTCAAGCATGACAAACGCCAACCGCAGTTTCTGGCTCATCAGCAAGGCAAATTCCCGCCAGTAACCGGGGGTGGCCGCCAGCAGCGTCAACAGCGCACCCTGGGGCACCCATACCAGCACGCAATCTTCCTCGGCATAGGCGTCATGGGTGCGCGGCTGGCCGTCGAACAGGGCGATTTCGCCGAACCACTGTGGCGCCTCCACCAGCGCCAGCAGCGCCTCCTTGCCCTGGGCGTTCACCGCACCGATGCGCATGGCGCCCTCCACTACCGCATACAGGCCACACGGCGCATCACCGCGCTGGAACAGGCAGGCGCCTGCCGGCAGGCGGCGCACGCGGGCGGCCGCCAGCACACTATCCTGAAGGCTGGGTGGCAAATGTGCGAACCAGTGCCCGCTGAGCAGGCGCGGGCGCCAGGCGGTGACGTCGTTCATGAAGCCTCTCGTACAGGTTTGTCGGCTAGCCGACAGAGCATGGGCCAGCGAACGGGCATGATCAATCATCACCCACCCTGAGGGCACAACAATGAAAAACCTCGTGCAGCACCTGAGCCAATACGCGGCCTACCACCGCGACCCGCGCAACATCGCCAGCCATTTCATCGGCATTCCCATGATTGTGGTCGCCGTGACGGTGCTGCTGTCGCGGCCCGGCGGTTGGCTGGCCGGCGTGTGGGTCAGCCCGGCGCTGTTCGTGGCGCTGGCGTCGGCGTGGTTCTACCTGCGCCTGGACAAGCGCTTCGGCGCGCTGATGACGCTGCTGCTGGGGCTATGCCTGTGGGCCGGGCAGGCGCTGGCGGTACAGGCCACCATGGTGTGGCTGAGTGCGGGGCTGGGGTTGTTCGTGGTGGGCTGGGTGATTCAGTTTGTCGGCCACTACTGGGAGGGCCGCAAGCCGGCGTTCGTGGATGACGTGGCGGGGTTGATTGTGGGGCCGTTGTTTGTGGTGGCCGAAGCTGGGTTCTTGCTGGGCCTGAGGGAAGCATTGAAGCGGGACATCGAGGTGAGGGCTGGGGCAGTGGGCGCCAAGAATAAATCTGCTGCGGTCTAGGGCCTCTTCGCGGGCTTCGCCCGCTCCTACAGGGATCGCGCAATCCTGTAGGAGCGGGCGAAGCCCGCGAATGCGATCCTACAGGCTGGCAACCTTCTGCCATACCTTGGGCTTGAAGAACAGCGTTTCCCCCTTGGCCAGGCCGGTCAGGCTGTCGTGGTCCTTCACCACTTCGGCCTCGATCAGGTCTGGCTGGCCTTCCACCTTCAGCGTCACCCGGGTGGTAGCACCCAGCGGGCGGATGTCACGCACTTCGGCAGCGTGGTGGCCTTCCACCTCGGAGCGTGACAGCGACACCTCGTGCGGGCGGAACAGCACGTGGTTGTCTTCGCCCAGGTGCAGGCGGTTCGAATCACCGAGGAAGTGGTAGACGAAGTCGCTGGCCGGGTTCTCGTACACCTGGCCCGGCGAACCGATCTGCTCGATCACGCCCTTGTTCATCACCACGATGCGGTCGGCCACTTCCATGGCTTCTTCCTGGTCGTGGGTGACGAATACCGAGGTCAGGTTGATGTCTTCGTGCAGGCGCGCCAGCCAGCGGCGCAGCTCCTTGCGTACCTTGGCGTCGAGGGCGCCGAACGGCTCGTCCAGCAGCAGCACCTTGGGTTCCACCGCCAGGGCGCGAGCCAGGGCGATACGCTGGCGCTGGCCACCGGACAGCTGCTCGGGGTAGCGGTCGGCCAGCCAGTCCAGCTGCACCATGTTCAGCAGTTCGTGGACCTTCTCGGCGATGCGCGTCTCGTTGGGGCGCTCGCCCTTGGGCTTCATGCGCAGGCCGAAGGCGACGTTGTCGAACACGGTCATGTGGCGGAACAGCGCGTAGTGCTGGAACACGAAACCGACGTTGCGGTTGCGCACGTCGGTGCCCGACACGTCCTCGCCATGAAACACGATGCTGCCATCGTCGGGGGTTTCCAGCCCGGCGATGATCCGCAGCAAGGTGGTCTTGCCACAGCCCGACGGGCCCAGCAGGGCCACCAGCTCGCCACTCTGGATGTCCAGATTGATGGAGTTCAGGGCCTGGAAGGCGTTGAAGCGCTTGCTGACATTACGAACTTCGATCGACATGAATTATTCCTCCGCAGCGCTATGGCGCAGGCGGTTAATACGGTTCTCGCTCCACTGCTTGAGCAGCAGGATGAAGAGCGCCATGACCAGCAGAAGGCTCGCGACCGCGAAGGCGGCGACGTGGTTGTATTCGTTGTAGAGGATCTCGACGTGCAGCGGCAAGGTGTTGGTGACGCCACGGATGTGCCCGGACACCACCGACACCGCGCCGAACTCGCCCATGGCCCGCGCAGTACACAGCACCACGCCGTAGATCAACCCCCACTTGATGTTCGGCACGGTGACATGCCAGAACATCTGCCAGCCGTTGGCGCCCAGCAGGCGCGCGGCCTCCTCTTCCTGGGTGCCCTGCTCCTGCATCAGCGGGATCAACTCACGGGCCACGAACGGCACGGTGACGAAAATGGTCGCCAGGACGATGCCCGGCAGGGCGAACACGATCTGGATGTCATGGTCGGCCAGCCACGGGCCGAACAGGCCCTGGGCACCGAACATCAGCACATAGACCAGGCCGGCAATCACTGGCGACACCGAGAACGGCAGGTCGATCAGCGTTACCAGGATGGCCTTGCCACGGAACGAGTACTTGCTGACGCACCAGGCGGCGCTGACACCGAATACCACGTTGAGCGGCACCGAGATCACCACGGCGATAACCGTCAGCTTCAGCGCCGACAGCGCGTCGGGCTCAAGGATGGCGGTGAAGAACTCGCCCACGCCCTTGCTCAGGCCCTGGGACACGACGATGAACAACGGCAACAGCAGGAACACCGCGAACACCAGCCAGCCCAGGCCGATCAACACCGTGCGCGACAGTGCGCTGCCACGGCGGGCGGCGTTGGCGCTGGTAGCGGCAATTGAAGATGCAGACATATCCGACGCCTCCTTCAAGGGGTTTCGATGCGCCGCTGCAGCAAGTTGATCAGCAGCAACAGGATGAAGGAAACCACCAGCATCATCACGCCGATGGCGGTGGCGCCGGTGTAGTCGTACTGGTCCAGCTTGACCATGATCAGCAGCGGCAGGATCTCGGTCTTCATGGGCATGTTGCCGGCGATGAAGATCACCGAACCGTACTCGCCCACGCCCCGGGCAAACGCCAAAGCGAAACCGGTGAGCCAGGCCGGCAGCAGCGCTGGCGCCAGGATGTAGCGGAACACCTGCAGCGGCTTGGCGCCCAGGCAGGCGGCGGCTTCCTCGACTTCACGGGGGATGTCGGCCAGCACCGGCTGCACCGTGCGCACCACGAATGGCAGGGTCACGAAGGTCAGCGCCAGGGTGATGCCCAGCGGGGTATAGGCGATCTTGAAGCCCAGGCTCTCGGCGAACTGGCCGACCAGGCCGTTGGGGGTGTACAGCGCCGTCAGGGCGATGCCGGCCACGGCGGTGGGCAGCGCGAACGGCAGGTCGATCATGGCGTCGATGATCTTGCGCCCGGGGAAACTGTAGCGCACCAGCACCCAGGCCAGCAGCGTGCCGATGATGCCGTTGACGATGGCCGCGCACAGGGCGGTGCCGAAGCTCAGCTTGAGTGCCGCCAGCGTGCGCGGCGAGCTGACGATGGCCCAGAACTGGTCGAAGGTGAGCTGGGCGGCATGGACGAACATCACCGCCAGGGGAATCAGCACAATCAGGCTGAGGTACACCAAGGTGTAGCCCAGCGTCAGCCCGAAGCCGGGTATGACGGGGGAGATACGACGCGACATAAGTGTCCTTGGTACTGGATTGGTAAAAACCCCATTGTTGCGGATGCAGGTGTGGGGGGGGGGGGGGGGGGGGCGGGGGTTTGGGTGGCGAGAAAGCGGGGCGCCCCCCACCCCCACAACAC
>NZ_JBWCAM010000001.1:40787-221895 GCF_056175065.1 Pseudomonas sp. JC1203 | reverse complement strand
GCGGACGCTGTTGGGGGAGCGGGCTTGCCAGCGAGCTTTTTGGCCTCAAAAGCTCGCTGGCAAGCCAGCTCCCACAATGGTCCATCACAACGGGGAAAGGCCCCGCCTGGGGGCCTTTAAATTACTGCGCCTGGTAGATCTGGTCGAACACGCCGCCGTCGTTGAAGAACTTGGGCTGCGCGGTTTTCCAGCCGCCGAAGTCCTTGTCGATGGTGGCCAGGCTCTTCACTTCCTGGAACTGTTTGGCGTACTGGGCCGCTACGTCCTTGTCACGTGGGCGGTAGAAGTTCTTCGCCGCGATCTCCTGGCCTTCCTTGCTGTACAGGTGCTTCAGGTAAGCGGTGGCGATTTCCTCGTTACCCTTCTTCTCGGCGTTCTTCTCCACCACCGCCACTGGCGGCTCGGCGAG
Source organism: Pseudomonas sp. JC1203 (assembly GCF_056175065.1). Classification (NCBI taxonomy): domain Bacteria; kingdom Pseudomonadati; phylum Pseudomonadota; class Gammaproteobacteria; order Pseudomonadales; family Pseudomonadaceae; genus Pseudomonas; species Pseudomonas sp. JC1203. The sequence continues at coordinate 221,486 of NZ_JBWCAM010000001.1, read as the reverse complement.
GATCGACACGGACGGCACGACGATGTCGAACTTGTCCTTGCCGCCGTCTTCCTTCAGCGCCAGGTAGGCTTCGTTTTCCCACGCCAGCAGCACGTCGCCCTGGCCGTTGTTGACGAAGGTGATGGTCGAGCCGCGGGCGCCGGTGTCCAGCACAGGCACGTGCTTGAACAGGGTCTGCACGTAGGCCTTGGCCTTGCCTTCGTCACCACCATTGGCCTTCAGGCCGTAGGCCCAGGCGGCCAGGAAGTTCCAGCGGGCACCGCCGGAGGTTTTCGGGTTCGGGGTGATCACCGAAACGCCATCCTTGACCAGGTCGTTCCAGTCATGGATGCCCTTGGGGTTGCCCTTGCGCACCAGGAACACGATGGTCGAGGTGTAGGGGGTGCTGGCGTCCGGCAGTTTGGTCTGCCAGTTTTCCGGAAGGGTCTTGCCCAGCTTGGCGATTTCGTCGATGTCGCCCGCCAGCGCCAGGGTCACCACGTCGGCGCGCAGGCCGTCGATCACGGCGCGGCCTTGCTTGCCGGAACCGCCATGGGACTGTTTGATGTCGACCTTGTCGTCGGGGTGGGCTTTCTTCCAGAAGTTCACGAACTCGGCGTTGTAATCCTGGTACAGCTCGCGCGTCGGGTCGTAGGAAACGTTGAGCAGCTCATAGTCCTTGGCGACCGCAGAGCCTGCGAACAGCGCACTGGCGAGCGCCGCCAGAGCGTAATGACGGATAGACATGGTGAAGCTCCTGGATGACTCTTGATTATTATGTTGGCGTTTTTTTATAGCAGAATCATTTAGCTGGGCTTGTTGCCCGGGTTCTGCAGGCGGAATTTTTCCTTCCGCTCGATTTGCACCACTTGGGCGTTGTGCACGGTGATTTCCACCGCGCCGAAACGCAGGTCACGCAGCGCGCTCTGGATTTCGCGCAGAATGGTTGCTTCGTCCTGACCGTCGACGCTACGCAGAGATGCGCTCATGATCATGCTCCTTGGGTGAGAGTTGCCTTGAGCGCCATAGTAGTTAGGCAGGGTTATACTTAAAAATACTATTTAAGAATGCCCATATAACCAAATTTCAAACCCCGGGACGCGGCCTGCGGCCGCTGCTACGGGGGGCCACACTCAGGTATGTAGCAGCGGCCAAAGGCCGCGTCAGGCCCAACGCAAATCCGCCGCCGGCACCGGCCGCCCAAACCAATACCCCTGCCCCAGCTCACACTGCTGCTCCAGCAGGAACTGCGCCTGTTCCGGCTGTTCGATGCCCTCGGCGTGCACCTGCATGCCCATGCTGCGGGCCAGGGCGATGATCACCCGCACTATGGCGCCGTCGTCCTCATCCTGCGGCAAGCCGGCCACGAACCCCTGGTCGATCTTGAGCTTCTGCACCGGCAGGCGCTTGAGGCGCAGCAGCGACGAGTAGCCAGTGCCGAAGTCGTCGATGGACAGCCGCAGGCCCAGCTCGCGCAGGCGGTGCATCTGCTCCAGCGCCGACTCGGGGTCTTCCATCACCGCGCTTTCGGTGACTTCCAGCTCCAGCCGCGCCGGGTCCAGGCCGGTTTCCTCAAGGATGCGCGCCACCTGCTGGTACAGGTCCTGGCGGCCAAACAGGCGGCTGGAGACGTTCACGGCGATGAAGTCCAGGCAATGCCCCTCGGCCTGCCACTGGCACATCTGGCGGCAGGCATTGGTCATCACCCAGGCATCGATTTCCGCGATCAGGCCGCTGCGCTCGGCGATGGGAATGAACTCACCCGGCGGAATCAAGCCGCGTTCGGGGTGCAGCCAGCGCACCAGCGCCTCCACGCCCACCAATTGGCGGGTGGCCAGGTCGTGCACCGGCTGGTAGTGCACGCGCAGTTCTTCCTGGGCCAGCGCGCGGCGCAGTTCGGCGGTCATCTCCACGCGCTGCTGGGCGTGGGCGGTCAGCTCCTCGGTGTACAGCGCGTAACCGCCGCGGCCGTTGCCCTTGGCCTTGAACAGCGCCGAGTCGGCGTTGCGCAGCAGCTGCTCGGGCCCCAGCGCGTCGCTGGGGAACAGGCTGATGCCAATGCTGGCGCTGATGAACAGGGTGTGGCCGTCCAGCAGGAACGGCTGCTTGAGGCCGTCGATGATCGACTGCGCCAGCATGGCCGCCTGCGCCGCCTGGGGCGAGTCTTCCAGCAGCACGGCGAATTCGTCGCCGCCCATGCGCGCCAGGGTCATGCCGCTGCCCAGCAGGCCTTGCAGGCGCTCGACCACGGCTTTGATCAAGTGGTCGCCGGTGGCGTGGCCGAGGCTGTCGTTGATGCTCTGGAAGTGGTCCAGGTCCAGCAGCAGCAAGGCGCAGCCACGCTTGTTGGCCTGGGCGGCGGCCAGGGTCTGCTCGGCGCGGTCGTGGAACAGCAGGCGGTTGGGGAGTTCGGTAAGGGGGTCGTGCTGGATAAGGTGCGCGCGCTCGCGTTCGGAGTGCTTGAGCGCGCTGATGTCGGAGAACACCGCCACGTAGTGGCTGACGTGCCCGGCGTCGTTGGCGATGGCGCGGATGGTCTGCCATTGCGGGTAGATTTCGCCGCTCTTGCGCCGGTTCCAGATTTCGCCGCTCCAGCTGCCCGTCTGCTCCAGGCTGTGGAAGATCTGCCGGTAGAAATCGATGCCATGGCGCCCGGACTTGAACTTGCTGGGGTTATGGCCCAGCACCTCGTCCTCGCGGTAGCCGGTGATGTCCATGAACGCGCGGTTGACGTGCACGATGCTGCCCAGCCGGCTGGTCACCAGCACCCCCTCCAGGGTGCTGTCGAACACCGCGGCGGCCATGCGCAAACGCTCGCGCTGGATACGCCCGGCATCGCCCAGGCCGAAGCAGCGCAGCAACCGGGCACGGGCCAGGAAGATCATGGCGGCGGTGGCCAGCACCCAGACGTAGCCGTTGATCAGCTGCCAGCGCAGCAGACGGGCCGAATCATCGAAAAGGCTGCTCAATATTTGATCAGTCAGCACCAGCCAGACGACCGAGGCCACGAGGTAGAGCAAGGCGGCCCGCAGGGCGCCGCGTGAAGTACCAGGCATAAAAGTGGCGAAGCCCATACGAAAAGATCGGGATTATAAAGCAGAAACATTCAGCCACTCTTATCTAAAACCCGGGCTGGTTTTATCTGCTTACATGCCGATAATGCGACGTGCTTCTAATTTTTTCTTTGACGAGGGCCCTGCAGCCTATGTGGTACAACGGTTTTCTTGACCTGTCAGCCTGGCAACTGGTGGCGGTCACCCTGTTGATGACCCATGTGACGATTGTCAGTGTCACCATCTACCTCCACCGCTACTCCTCCCATCGCTCGCTGGAACTGAACGCCGGCCTCAAGCACTTTTTCCGTTTCTGGCTGTGGCTGACCACGGCGCAGAATACCCGCGAGTGGACCGCCATCCACCGCAAGCATCACGCCAAATGCGAAACCGTCGACGACCCTCATAGCCCGGTCATCAAGGGCCTGGGCACGGTGTTGGGCCGCGGCGCCGAGCTGTACCGCGCCGAAGCGCAGAACGCCGAGACCCTGCGCATCTACGGCAAGAACTGCCCCGAGGACTGGATCGAGCGCAACCTGTATTCGCGCCACCGCCTGCTGGGCGTGTTCCTGATGCTGGGCATCGACCTCGCCTGCTTCGGCGCCATCGGCCTGACCGTGTGGGCCATCCAGATGATGTGGATTCCCTTCTGGGCCGCCGGCGTGGTCAATGGCCTGGGGCATGCGGTGGGCTACCGCAATTTCGAATGCCGTGACGCCGCCACCAACCTGGTGCCGTGGGGCATCATCATTGGCGGCGAAGAACTGCACAACAACCATCACACCTACCCCAACTCGGCGAAGCTGTCGGTGCGCAAGTGGGAGTTCGACATGGGCTGGATGTGGATTCGCATCCTCTCGTTCATGCGCCTGGCCAAGGTGCAGCGCGTGGCGCCCATCGCCCACCGCGTGGAAGGCAAGGGCCACCTGGACATGGACACCGCCATGGCCATCCTCAACAACCGTTTCCAGATCATGGCCCAGTACCGCAAGCTGGTGATCGCGCCGCTGGTGACCCAGGAGCTGTCGCGTGTCGACGCCTCGGTGCGCCACCAGTTCCGCCGCGCCAAGCGCCTGTTGTCGCGTGAGACCAGCCTGCTGGATGAGCGCCACCATGCGCATATCCAGGACATGCTGGAACACAGCCAGGCCCTGAAGGTAATTTACGAGAAGCGCCTGGCACTGCAGCAGATCTGGGCACGCACCAGCTCCAACGGCCACGACATGCTGGCCGCCATGAAGGACTGGGTGCATGAAGCCGAGGCCAGCGGCATCCAGTCGCTGCGCGATTTCGCCACTCAGCTCAAGACCTACTCGCTGCGCCCCGCCGTCGCCTGACGCCGTCCATCGGCACGCTCCGGCAAGGGGCGTGCCGTTCGGAACTTCATTACAAAATATTAATCCTACGAATGATCGCCTACGCGGCGGGACCTGGCGCGTGCGCACGTCAGGGCTCGGCCTACCGTGACATTCGAGATTTCGTGATGATGGCCAACAAACAACCACAGTCGCCGACGTTCCCCCAGATGCCAGCCGCGGCCGAGACGCTGCTGGCGCTGATGCACGCCCAAGGCGAGGTGGCGCGGCTGAGCGAGCGCGAGCAGTTGTTCAGTTCGCTGCTGGTCAGCGTCAACGCGGTGTTGTGGGCCTTCGACTGGGAAGCCCAGCGCATGATCTACGTCAGCCCTGCCTACGAGCGCATCTTCGGGCGCTCGGCCGGCCTGCTGCTGGCGGACTACAACGAATGGCGCGACAGCATCTACCCCGATGACCTCGACTACGCCGAGCGCAGCCTAGCCGAAGTGCTGGAAAAGGGCGCGGTGGAAGACCGCGAGTACCGCATCATCGCCGCTGACGGACAGATTCGCTGGCTCAGCGACAAATGCTTTATCAGCCAGCAAAGCGACCCGGAGCAACGGGTGATCGTGGTCGGCATCGCCGAGGACATCACCGAAAAGAAGCACCTGGAAGGCGAACTGCAACGCCTGGCCACCACCGACGTGCTCACCCAGAGCAGCAACCGCCGGCATTTCTTCGAATGCGCCCACCGCGAATTCGAGACCGCGCGCCTGCAGGAGTCGAACATCTCGTTCCTGCTGCTGGACATCGATGACTTCAAGGTAATCAACGACACCTACGGCCACCAGGAAGGCGACGTGGTGCTGCAGCGCATTGCCGAGACCGGCCGCGCGGTGCTGCGCCGGGGCGACCTCTTCGGGCGTATCGGCGGCGAAGAGTTCGCCGCGGTGTTCCCCGGCTGCTCGCCGGAAGTCGCCAAGCAGATCGCCGAGCGCCTGCAGCGGGAAATCCAGCGCCTGAGTTTCAAGCATGACGGCGAGGTGTACGGTGTTACCGTGAGCCAGGGCCTGACCGGGCTCAAGCAGGATGACGAATTGCTGGACAACCTGTTCGCCCGGGCGGACGCGGCCATGTACCAGGCCAAGCGCCAGGGCAAGAATCAGATCGTGGTGGGTTGATACATTACCCTGTGGGAGCTGGCTTGCCAGCGAGCTTTTTGGGGTCTCGACAGCTCGCTGGCAAGCCAGCTCCCACAAAGATATTTTGAGGGGTCAATTGCGGCGCAGGCGCGTCAGTTCCGGCAGGCTCATCTTCAGCAACCGCGCGGTCTTGCCATTGGCGATAGGCTCCAGGCTTTCCTCCGGCCCCAGGCGCGCCAGTTGCCCCGCCAGGTTCATGGCCAGGGTGTCGCGCCCATACACGCCACCGCCCAGGTGGTAGATAGCCGCGATCAACTCCCGTAGTTCAATCGGCAAGCGCCAACGGGTACGCAGCGCCGAACCATAGGCTGCGCCAAACTCCTTCAAGGCCTTGTCCACCTGCCCTTCCTCCAGCACGCCACCGGCCAGCCGCCACTCCTGCAGCACCCGCAGCAGCGCCAGGTCGCCCAGGCAATGCAGCAGGCCGGCGCAATAGCAGCGCTCCTGGTCGACGTCCAGGTTGCGCGCCAGCGTGCGGGCGTACTCTGCCGCGTGCAGCGAGTGCCCCCAGAAGCGTTCGGCATGCTGCGACAGTTCAGGGTCGGACAAGCGCGCGCTGCGCTTCAACGCCAGGCCCAGGATCAGGTTCATGCTTTGCGTGGCGCCCAGCTTCTGCAAGGCCTGCAGCAGCGTCTGCACGGGCGCGTCGCTGTGGTGCGCGGCACTGTTGGCAGCCGCTATCAGCACGGCGGTGATCTGCGGGTCGGTGCGCACCTCCTCTTCCAGCTGGCGCAGGTTGAGGCCGTGGGGGTTGAGCGCGCGCTTGATGGCCACCTGCACGTCAGCCATCAGCGGGCCGCCATCGGAATGCTGGCGACGCTCTTCCAGGTACGGCTCCAGGCGCATGCCCGGGGCCAGTGGCGCAATCTCGCACACCACCTCCTGCCCCACCGCCAACAGCAGGCCGTGCAGGCGCTCCTTGAGGGAGTCAAGGTTCAAGGGTTTGGTCAGGTAGGCAGTCGGGGTCAACGGCACCGCTTCGCGCACGCTGGCGACGTCGCTGCGGTCGCTGATGAGAATGAACGGCAGGGTCTTGCGCAAGCTTTTCTGCCGCACGTTGCGCAACAGGTCCAGGCCGTCGACGCCGGGCAGCTCGCGCGCGGCAATCACCAGGTCAGGCTTGCGCTGCAGCAGCTGCAGGGCATCGTTGCCGTCGGTACATACATCCAACTGTGCGTCACAGCGCACACTCAACAACATTTGCGTCAGCAGGTCCCGGGTCCAGGGGTCTGCTTCGGCGATCAATACCCGCGGTACTGCCGGGCTATCCTGCGCACTCATGGCGGTTACTCCGAAGGCCTTGCCTACAGGTTATCCAGACATTACGCGGGATGCCTTCGTTCAAAGCAAAAAAAACCCGCCGGAGCGGGTTTTTTTGTTCATCACGTCACACTTTTACGCCAATTCGGCGAAGCACTCTTCGATGATGGCCAGGCCCTTGTCCAGCTGCGCGTCAGGCGCGGTCAGCGGAACCAGGATGCGCAGGACGTTGCCGTAGGTGCCGCACGACAGCAGGATCAGGCCCTTGTCGCGTGCCTTGGCAACCACCGAGGCCACGGCTGCGGCGTTCGGCTTGTGGTTGTCAGCGCCTTCGAACACTTCAACGGCAATCATGGCGCCCAAGGCACGCACGTCACCGATGATCGGGTGCTTGGCCTGGATGGCACGCAGGCCGGCAACCAGGTGCTCGCCCACGGCCTTGCTGCGGTCCAGCAGGTTTTCTTCCTCGAACACTTCCATCACGGCCAGGGCCGCGGCGCAAGCGATCGGGCTACCGGCGTAGGTGCCGCCCAGGCCGCCTGGAGCGATGGCGTCCATGTACTCGGCCTTGCCGCACACACCGGCCAGCGGGAAGCCGCCAGCGATGGACTTGGCGAAGGTGGTCAGGTCAGGCGCCACGCCCATCTGTTCCATGGCGAAGAAGGTACCGGTACGGCCAGCGCCGGTCTGTACTTCGTCGGCGATCAGCAGGATGCCGTGCTGGTCGCACAGGGCGCGCAGGCGCTTCATGAACTCTTTCGGCGCGACGTAGAAGCCGCCTTCGCCTTGTACCGGCTCCAGGATGATGGCGGCGATGTCACGCGGCTCGGCATCGTTCTTGAACACACGCTCGATGCTGGCGATCGAATCGTCGATGCTCACACCGTGCAGTTCGTTCGGGTACAGGGCGCGGAACACGCCGCCTGGCATCAGGCCCATGCCGGCCGAGTAAGGCACGACCTTGCCGGTCAGGCCCAGGGTCATCATGGTGCGGCCGTGGTAGGCGCCGGTGAAGGCGATCACGCCAGCGCGGCCAGTGGCGGCACGGGCGATCTTCACGGCGTTCTCTACAGCCTCGGAACCTGTGGTCACCAGCAGGGTTTTCTTGGCGAAGTCGCCAGGCACCAGGGCGTTGATTTTCTCGCACACTTCCACGTACGGCTCGTAGGCCAGGACCTGGAAGCAGGTGTGGGTGAGCTTGTGCAGTTGAGCTTCAACGGCGGCGATGATTTTCGGGTGCACGTGACCGGTGTTCAGCACGGCGATACCGCCGGCGAAGTCGATGAACTCGCGACCTTCAACGTCGGTGACGGTAGCGTTCTTCGCCGAGTCGGCAAAGATCGGGTGGATCTGACCAACGCCACGTGGAACGGCTGCCTGGCGGCGTTGCATCAACGATTCGTTTGTCTTGCTCATGTTTTCCTCATTCACCGCTCATCGGGCGGCGTTGTTCAAGGATCAAGCAGCGGGGGTCAACGGCGACAGCATACGATGATCGACTGTCACGGCCTCCCGGCCACGAAAAGGGGTTGCTGGGTGTTGCTACATAAAGCCGCCGGAACGTCGCTCTCGCGCCCCGGCGGCTGCAATACCGCTGCGGATCAGACCGAAATGCAGAGGTATTTGATTTCCAGGTAGTCTTCGATGCCGTACTTGGAGCCTTCACGGCCGAGGCCCGAAGCCTTGATGCCGCCGAACGGCGCCACTTCGTTGGAGATCAGGCCGGTGTTGATACCCACCATGCCGTATTCCAGCGCTTCGGCAACGCGGAACACACGGCTCATGTCACGGGCGTAGAAGTACGACGCCAGGCCGAACTCGGTGTCGTTGGACATGGCGATCACTTCGGCTTCATCTTTGAAGCGGAACAGCGGCGCCAGCGGGCCGAAGGTTTCTTCCTTGGCCACGGCAGCGTTCTTCGGCACGTTGACCAGCACGGTCGGCTCGAAGAAGTTGCCTTCCATCGCGTTGCCGCCGGTCAGCACGGTGGCGCCCTTGCTCAGGGCGTCGGCGATGTGTTCCTTGACCTTGGCCACCGCCTTGTCGTCGATCAGCGGGCCAGTGGTGGTGCCCTCTTCCAGACCGTTGCCGATCTTCAGCTTGTTGACGGCCACTTTCAGCTTCTCGGCGAAGGCGTCGTAGACACCGTCCTGCACGTAGATGCGGTTGGCGCAGACGCAGGTCTGGCCGTTGTTGCGGTACTTGGAGATGATCGCGCCTTCTACGGCCTTATCCAGGTCGGCGTCGTCGAACACGATGAACGGCGCGTTACCGCCCAACTCCAGGGAAACCTTCTTGATGTCCTTGGCGCATTCGGACATCAGCTGGCGACCGATTTCGGTCGAGCCGGTGAACGACAGTTTGCGCACGATTGGGTTGCCGGTCAGCTCGCTGCCGATGTCGCCGGCGCTGCCGGTCACCACGCTGAACACGCCTTGCGGAATGCCGGCGCGCTCGGCCAGTTCGGCCAGGGCCAGGGCCGAGAACGGCGTCTGCGAAGCAGGCTTGAGCACCATGGTGCAGCCAGCGGCCAGGGCCGGGCCGGCTTTACGGGTGATCATGGCGGCCGGGAAGTTCCACGGGGTAATGGCTGCGGTAACGCCGATTGGCTGCTTGATGACGATCAGGCGCTTGTCTGGCTGGTGGCCAGGAATGGTGTCGCCGTAGACGCGCTTGGCTTCTTCCGCGAACCACTCGATGAACGAGGCAGCGTAGGCGATTTCGCCCTTGGCTTCGGCCAGCGGCTTGCCTTGTTCCAGGGTCATCAGGCGAGCCAGGTCGTCCTGGTTCTCGATCATCAGTTCGAACCAGCGGCGCAGCTTGTTCGAGCGTTCCTTGGCGGTCAGTGCACGCCAGGCTGGCAGCGCCTTGTCGGCGGCTTCGATGGCGCGGCGGGTTTCAGCGGCGCCCATCTTCGGCACGGTACCCAGGATCTCTCCCGTGGCCGGGTTGTTGACCTTGATGGTCTGGCCGTTGTCCGCGTCTGCCCAAACACCGTCGAGGTAGGCTTTCTGGCGGAACAACTGAGCGTCTTTGAGCTGCATGTCGGCTTCCTTAACAGCACCGTGCGCACACGGGGCGAATTGTTGATTGTTGGATAGGGCGTTCCTGGTGGAACTGCCGTCAGGAAATCATAAGCCGGGCAAAACGCCAAATGCGCACAGGATGTTACCCGTGCGAGCGCAGCGCCGGACAGGGGAGCGTTTGAAATCTCAAACGAATCCTAGGATCAATGGGGGTAAAGGACAATAGGCTGTTCGGAAAAAAGAACAAAATTTCCCCCAACGGCACTCATTTCCGACTGGCGCGGCTGTGGGGGCCGCAACTGTGCGAAATCACCTACACATCAACGTAATAGACGCCCACCGCGGAGATGGGTATTATGGCGCGCGCTGCACTTGTAGCTCAGCTGGATAGAGTACTGCCCTCCGAAGGCAGGGGTCGTGGGTTCGAATCCCGCCAAGTGCGCCATATATATGAAAAGCCCCAAGGTTCACGCCTTGGGGCTTTTTTCATTTCCAGCCCCCTGTTCCACGTGGAACCCGCCCCCCGTAGCAGCGGCCGCAGGCCGCGTCCCCCCCCTATTACACCTGCTACACGCTGGCATTTCACCAGCGAAACAAGCCATCAAAACGCCGGTATCGCCGACGTTACTGCAAAAAGCACCCTTTTCTCGCAGTTACACACTTCGCGCACAGCGAGTGTGCAGATCCGTGCCACCTGGAAAACCACGTTTCATATGTGAAACGCTCAAGAAATGACCTCCTCTATCTAACCCTCTAATAAACAACGCCTTTTCCAAAAAACCAGCAGCGAAACGCTGCTGGCATTGTTCATGCACTAAACGTCGTATCACCTATAAAACAGACCAGAGACCTCCCCAATGGCTGTGAAAGAGATGTACGCCGTTACCCCGCAATGGAATCAGCACGCTCCCAAGGAAGACCTGGAGCCGACCGAGATCGAGTTCCGCCAGGTCGGCAAATGCTTCCCGGCCAAGGGGAAGTCGGAAGCGCCATTCGCCATCCGCCACGTGAATTTCAAGATTCGCCGCGGCGAAGTGGTGTCGATCATCGGGCCATCCGGCTGCGGCAAGAGCACCATCCTCAACATGGGCTCGGGCCTGTACCGCCCCAGCGAAGGCGAAGTCTTCGTGGGTGGCGAGGCTGTTACCGGGCCAGTGCGCAAGGTGGCGTTCATGCTGCAGAAGGACTTGCTGATGCCCTGGCGCAGCATCCGCCGCAACGTGGAGCTGGGCCTGGAGATCCAGGGCATGCCCGCAGCCCAGCGCAAGGTCATCGCCGAAGATCTGCTCAACCGCTGCCACCTGCAAGGCTTCGCCGACCACTACCCCTTCCAGCTGTCGGGCGGCATGCGCCAGCGCGCCGCGTTAGCCCGCACCCTGGCTATCGACCCGCAGGTGCTGTTCCTCGATGAGCCGTTCTCGGCCCTGGATGCGCAGACCAAGATGATCCTGCAGCAGGACCTGGCGCAGATGCTCCACCAGGAAAAGAAGACCGCACTGTTCATCACCCACGACCTGGTGGAGGCCATCGCCATGTCCGACCGCCTACTGGTGATGAGCGCCCGCCCCGGCACCATCGTCGAGGAAATCGTGGTCGACCTGCCCTTCCGCGAGAACCCGCTGGAGCGTCGCAAGCTGCCGGAGATCGGCCCCCTGGCCGGGCGCCTGATGGAGCTGCTGAAAGTCGGCGAAGACACCGAACTGCATTGATCAACGCCTCACGGCCATCAACCGATTCAGGAGCACGCATGTTCAAGTCCCTGTTCACCACCACCCTACTTGCCGCCGGCCTGGGCCTTGCGGGCCTGGCCCAGGCGCAGACCGACGTCACCTACCTGCTGCCGGCACCGCCCACCCTGCCAGCCTTCGCCCCCTGGGTGATTGCCAAGGAAAAGGGCTACTACAGCAGCAAGGATCTGAATGTCACCTTCATCGCCGCCAAGGGCGGTGTCGACGTGGCCAAACAGATAGGCGCCGGCAACGCGCTGGTGGGCGGCGCCATCGGCGACACCCCCATCGTGGTGCGCGCCAACGGCATTCCGGTACGCGCGGTGGCGGTGCTGGGCGCAGGCGGCGTGACCATGATTGCCACCAATGCCGACGCCAACGTCAATTCGATCACCGACCTCAAGGGCAAGACCCTGACGGTGATGTCCTACTCCGACACCACCTACTACGCCCTGCTCGCCTCGCTGCGCAAGGCCGGCCTGGGCAAGGACGATGTCGACGTGCAGGCGGCCGGCCCAGCAGGCGTGTGGCAGCTGTTCTCGGCGAAGAAGGCCGACGCCATGGCCGGCGTTGCCGACTGGGTGGTGGACGCCGAGGACGCCGGGGTGAAGGTGAAGATGATCCCCCAGGACCAGGTGTTCGAAAGCATGGCCCAGGCCATCCTCGCCTCTGACGACGCCATCAAGAACCACCCCGACGTAGTGCGCGGCGTGGTGCAGGCCACCCTCGAAGGCATGCGCGACATTATCCAGGACCCACATGCCGCCGCCGTCACCTTCGCCAAGGCGGTGCCCGCCTACGCGGGCAAGGAAGCGCTGCTGGAGCGCACCTTCAAGCTGTACATCGACAACGTCTACGCCCACCAGGCCGTGCTCGGCCAGGTTGACCCGGCCCGCCTGGACAAGGTGCGCCAGTTCTACGTGAGCGAGGGCATCGTCGCCAAGGAACCCAAGCTCGACGACCTCTACACCAACCAGTTCATCGATACCACGACGGCCGCCAAGTAGCCGCGGGATAAACAAAGGTAGCCTTTGATGAGAAGTCTGAATTCCTCCGTGCTGGGCAGCTTCGCCCTGCTGATCGTGTTCCTGCTGGCCTGGCAGTTCGGCCCAGGGCTGCTGGGCATGCCCGAGTTCGTGCTGCCCAAGCTCAGCCGCGTGGCCCAGGAAAGCCTGGCCATGTGGGGCGGCAGCAGCTTGCTCAAGCACACCCTGATCACCGCCTTCGAAATCATCGTCGGCTTCGGCCTGGGCGCCCTGCTGGGCGTGATGATCGGCGTGTCCCTGGGCCTGTCGCCTGCGGCCGAGGCCATGCTGTCGCCGTACATCCTGGCGCTGCAGATCGCGCCGAAGGTGGCCTTCGCGCCGCTGTTCGTGATGTGGCTGGGCTACACCATCTACCCCAAGATCCTGATCGCCATCCTGATTGTGTTCTTCCCGGTGATGATCAACGTGCTGTCGGCGATCCGCACCGTGGACCCGGACATGATCAACCTGGTGCGCACCATGAACGCCAGCCGCTGGCAGATCTTCCGCCTGGTGGAGTTTCCCTCGGCCATGGCCGCGCTGTTCTCCGGCCTGCGCATTGCCTCCACCCTGGCCGTCATCGGCGTCACCGTCGGCGAGCTGGTGGGCGGCAACCAGGGCCTGGGCTTCCTGCTGGTGGACGCTGAGGGCCAGGGCAACACCAGTGGCGTATTCGTCGCCATCGTCATGCTGACGCTGATCGGCGTGCTGGCCTACGGCGCGGTGGTTTGGGCCGAGAAGCGCGTGCTGCATTACCTGCCCAAAGCCATGTTGAGTACTAAATGATGACGCCCTCCATTCGACTGCTTGAAGGCCGCCGCGTGCTGGTCACCGGTGGCGCCCGCGGCCTGGGCTTTGCCTTCGCCGAAGCCATTGCCCGCGCCGGAGCGCGGGTGGTGATCGCCGACATTCTTGCCGACCGCGTACAGCAGGCTGCTGCCGAGCTGCTGGCCATGGACCTGGATGTCACCGGCCTGGTCCTGGACCTGGCAGACCCGGCGTCCATCGACACCTGCGTGGCCGCCGCCACCCACCAATTGGGCGGCCTGGACGGCCTGGTGAACAACGCCTCGGTGACCAACTCCGGCGGCAAGACCTGCGAAGAGCTGGATATCGACACCTGGGACACGGTGATGAAGGTCAACGTGCGCGGCACCTGGCTGATGACCCGGGCCTGCCTGCCGGCCCTGCGCCAGAGCGGCCACGGCGCGGTGATCAACCTGGCCTCCGACACCCCGCTGTGGGGCGCCACCAACCTGCTGGCCTACGTCGCCAGCAAGGGCGCCGTCATCGCCATGACCCGCAGCCTGGCCCGCGAGCTGGGCAAGGACAACATCACCGTCAACGCCATCGCCCCCGGCCTGGTGCTGGTGGAAGCCACCGCCTACGTGCCCGAAGCACGCCACCGCCTGTACACCGAGCAGCGCGCCCTGCAACGCGCGCAGTTGCCCGAGGACGTCAGCGGCGCGGTGATATTCGCCCTTTCCGACCTTGCCCGCTTCATTACTGGACAAACCCTGCCGGTCAACGGCGGGTTCGTCATGCCCTGAGAAGGAGACAGCCGTGACTGATCTAGCCGCACAACAACAAGCCCCGAAAAGCTGGGAGCGCCCTGAAGGCACCAGCCTGGAAGCCTGGATGCAGACCCGCATCGCCCGCTACGAGACGCGCAAGTACGACTGGAACGCACTGAAATTCCAGGCCGACTACGACCCCAAATATCGCCGCGCGCAGATGCGCTACATCGGCACCGGCGGCACCGGGGTGAGCACCGACATGAACACCATTCCCTCGGAGCACTTCACCTTCTCCACCATGGTGATTCCTGCCGGCCACGAAGGCCCGTCGCACCTGCACACCGATGTTGAAGAGGTGTTCTTCGTGCTGCGCGGCAAGCTCAAGGTGGTGATCGAGAAAGACGGCGAACGTTACGAAACCATCCTCACCGACCGCGACGTGATTTCTGTGCCGCCTGGCGTGTACCGCGAGGAAATCAACATCGGCGACGAAGACGCGCTGATGTGCGTGATGCTCGGCGCCAAGAAGCCGATCACCCCGACCTACCCGCCAGAGCACCCTCTGGCCTCGATCAAGCGCGGTTGAAGCCATGCTGCACGCCACTGAAAACCTCGACCCCAGCGCTGAACTGCAAGGCCTACTGGCCAGCCGTTTTACCCAGCAACTGCTGAACGTGCCCGGCGGCCAACAGGCCGTGCGCACCACCGGCAGCGGCCCAGCCGTGGTGCTGCTGCACGGTATCGGTTCGGGTGCTGGCTCCTGGCTGGAAGTGGCGCTGCAACTGGGCCAGGGCGCCCGGGTTATTGCCTGGGATGCTCCCGGCTACGGCGAGTCCACGCCGCTGGCGCCGGCCGCGCCCCGCGCCGAGGCCTATGCCGAACGACTGCTGCACACGCTGGATGCACTGAACATCGAACGCTGTGTGCTGGTGGGCCATTCGCTGGGGGCCATCACCGCCGCCGCGTTTGCCCGCCTGCACCCGGCGCGCGTTAGCCGCCTGGTTCTGCTCAGCCCGGCGCGTGGCTACGGCGACCCTGCCCGCGAAATCCAGCGCCAGCAGATCCGTGCCAAACGCATCAGCACCCTGGAAACCCTGGGCATCGCGCAGATGGCTGCCCAACGCAGCAGCGCCATGCTCTCGCCACGCCCCACGGCCAAAGCCCTGGCCTGGGTGCGCTGGAACATGTCACGCCTGAATCAACACGGTTATCGCCAGGCCATCGAGCTGCTGTGCGGCGACGACCTGCTGCGCCACGCCCCGCTGCCAGTGCCCTGCGAAGTGCACTGCGGCGAGGCCGACGCGATCACTGCCCCCGAAAGCTGCCTGACCCTGGCCAAGGCCCTGGGCGCAAGCTTTAACCTGATCGCCGACGCCGGCCACGCCAGCCCCATAGAACAACCCGCCGTGGTGGCAGGCCGACTGGCCTTCGCCCTCAAGGAATCCCTGACAGGTAGTGCCCAATGAACGACTCAGATCTGAACAAGGACGCCCAGGACAAGTACATAGTCCCGGGCCTGGAGCGCGGCCTGTTGCTGCTGTGCGAATTCAGCCGGCAAAACCGCACCCTCACGGCGCCGGAATTGGCACGTCGCCTGGAGCTGCCGCGCTCGACGATTTTCCGCCTGCTCACCACCCTGGAAACCATGGGCTTCGTGACCCGCAGCGGCAATGAATACCGCCTGGGCATGTCAGTGCTGCGCCTGGGCTTCGAATACCTGGCGTCGCTGGAGCTGACCGAGCTGGGCCAACCACTGCTGGCGCGCCTGTGCGACAAGCTCAATTACCCCAGCAACCTGGTGGTGCGCGATGGCCGCTCCATCGTCTACGTGGCCAAGGTCTCGCCGCCGTCGGTGTTCTCCAGCGCGGTCAATGTTGGCACCCGCCTGCCCGCCCACGCCACCGTACTGGGGCGCATCCTGCTGGAAGACCTGAGCCTGGCCGAGCTGCGCGAACTGTACCCCGAAGAGCATCTGGAACAGCACTCGCTGTGCACGCCCAAGACCGTGCTGGACCTGTTCAACCTGGTGCAGGCCGACCGCCAGCGCGGCTACGTCAGCGGCGAAGGTTTCTTCGAATCGGCAATTTCCACCGTGGCAGCGCCCGTGCGGGACCACAGCGGCCGAGTTGTAGCGGCGCTGGGCGTGACCATTCCGACCACGCAGATCGGCCACGTCAACTTCGAGGAAACCCTGGCCCAGGTGCGGCGCAACGCCGACGAACTGTCGCGCCTGCTCAACTACACCCCCGGCCACGGCAGCCGCGTCACTGCGCTGATGAGGGATTGAGATGAGCCTTTATCAAATTCAAGGCAGCACGGCGATCGTCACCGGCGGCTCCTCGGGCATCGGCCTTGCGTGCGTCGAACTGCTGCTGGAAGCCGGGGCCAAGGTGGCCTTCTGCGGCCGCAACGAAGACCGCCTGCGCAGCGCCGAAGCCGGCCTGCGCGCACGCTTTCCGCAAGCGCAATTGCTGGCACAGGTGTGCGACGTGCTCGACGCCACCAGCGTGCAAGCTTTTGCCGCTACCAGTGAGGCTGCTTTCGGCCCCGCGCAGATGCTGATCAACAACGCCGGCCAGGGCCGAGTCTCGACCTTCGCCGACACCACCGACGCGGCCTGGACCGAAGAGCTGAACCTCAAGTTCTTCTCGGTGATCAACCCGGTGCGCGCCTTCATGCCCCAGCTTGAGCGCTGCCAGGGTGCGGCCATCGTCTGCGTGAATTCGCTGCTGGCCAGCCAGCCGGAGCCGCACATGGTCGCCACCTCCGCCGCCCGCGCCGGGCTGAAAAACCTGGTGCGTTCCATGGCCACCGAGTTTGCCGAGAAAAGCATTCGGGTCAACGGCATCCTCATCGGCCTTGTGGAATCGGGCCAATGGCGCCGACGTTTCGAGGCGCGCGAAGAGCGCCACCTGGACTGGCCGCAGTGGACCGCGCAACTGGCGCAACGCAAACACATTCCCCTGGGCCGCTTGGGCCTGCCCGTAGAGGCAGCCCGCGCGATCCTGTTCCTGGCTTCGCCCTTGTCGGCTTACATCACAGGCAGCCATATCGACGTTTCTGGAGGCCTGTCCCGCCATGCGTAACGACAACCAAGTCACCGTAGGTGCTGCCATCACCGCGTTCCTCGAACAGTGCGACGTGAAAGCTGCGTTCGGGGTTATCTCGATCCACAACATGCCGATCCTCGATGCCTTCGCGGTGCGCGGCAATATCCGCTTCGTCATGGCCCGCGGCGAAGCCGGCGCCACCAACATGGCCGACGCCTACGCACGCACCACTGGTGGCCTGGGCGTGTGCCTGAC
This sequence comes from Pseudomonas sp. JC1203, assembly GCF_056175065.1. Classification (NCBI taxonomy): domain Bacteria; kingdom Pseudomonadati; phylum Pseudomonadota; class Gammaproteobacteria; order Pseudomonadales; family Pseudomonadaceae; genus Pseudomonas; species Pseudomonas sp. JC1203. Next base: position 204,097 of record NZ_JBWCAM010000001.1, on the reverse strand, counting down.
CTCCACCGGCACTGCCGCCGGCAACGCTGCCGGCGCCATGGTGGAAGCACAGACCGCCGGCACGCCGCTGCTGCACATCACCGGGCAAATCGAGACCCAGTACCTGGACCAGGAATTCGCCTACATCCATGAGGCCCGCGACCAGCTGACCATGCTCAAGGCCGTGTCGAAAGCTGCCTTCCGCGTGCGCAGCGTCGAGACCGCGCTCAGCACCATGAAGCTGGCCGTGCAGACCGCCCTTACCGCGCCCACCGGCCCGGTAAGTGTCGAGATTCCGATCGACATTCAGTCCACCTTCATCACCATGCCCGCCGACCTGGCGCCACTGCCTATCCCGGTGGCAATCCCCGCCCCCGAAGCGCTGGACGCCCTGGCCGAACGCATCGCCGGCGCCAAACGCCCGATGTTGTGGCTGGGTGGCGGCGCGCGCCATGCGGGCAAACAGGTGAAGCGCCTGCTGGACATGGGCGTGGGTGTGATCACCTCCACCCAAGGCCGCGGCGTGGTGAATGAAGACGATGAGCGCTGCCTGGGCGCCTTTTCGCAGAACCGCGCCGTGGAACAATTCATGCAATCGTGCGACGTGCTGCTGGTGGCCGGTTCACGCCTGCGTTCCAACGAGACGTTCAAGTACGCATTGAAACTGCCGCAGACCACCCTGCGTATCGACGCCAACCCGGCCATCGAAGGCCGCAGCTACTGCAGCGACCTGTTCGTGTGCGGCGATACCGCCCTGGCATTGGACGGGTTGGCCGACCGACTGAGCGGTCGCCTGAATATAGACCCAATGTTCCACGTGGAACTATTTGCGGTTCGGGCCAAGGCCCGCGCCCAACTGAACAGCGACCTGGGCCCCTACACCGCCCTTGTGGAACAGCTGCAAGCCGTGACCGGCCGCAACTTCTCCTGGGTGCGCGACGTGACCCTGTCCAACAGCATCTGGGGCAACCGCCTGATCAACCTGTTCCACCCGCGCGCAGGCGTTCACGCCCTGGGCGGCGGCATTGGCCAGGCGTTGGCCATGGGTATTGGTGCAGCGGTGGCGGCTGCCGAAACCGCGCCAGCGCGCAAAGTGTTCGCCTTGGCCGGTGATGGCGGCTTCATTCTCAACCTGGGTGAGCTGGCGACCCTGGTGCAGGAAAAAGCCAACGTGGTGATCCTGCTGATGAACGACCAGCGCTACGGCGTGATTCGCAATATTCAGGACGCCATCTACGGCGCCCGCCACGCCTACGTGGAACTGCACACCCCGGACTACGCGCAGCTGGCCGAATCCATGGGCTTGCGCCACGCGCTGGTCAGCGACCTGAACAACTTCGGCGGCGTGATCGAAGGCGCGCTGGCCGAGCCGGGGCCGTTCCTGCTGGAAGTGGACATGCTTGCCGTCGGTGGTTTCGCCACCCAGTTCGCCGGCCCGCCCAACAGTGAAACCAAGGCTCAGAAGGCCACTGCCTGAGGACCGCGCCATGCTGCATATCACCATGATCGGCTGCGGCGCCATCGGCGTCGGCGTGCTGGAACTGCTGGAGAAGGACCCGACCCTGTGCGTTGACCACGTCATCGCCTCGGCCGGCTCCGAAGACCTGGTGCGCCAGCGCCTGGCCAGTTTCAGCCAGCCGCCGCAGGTACTCACCGCCCTGCCCGCCGATGCTCGCCCGGATTTGCTGGTGGAGTGCGCCGGCCACCGGGCCATCGAGGAGCACGTGTTGCCAGCACTGGAACGCGGCATCGCCTGCCTGATTGTGTCGGTGGGCGCGCTGTCGGAAGTGGGCCTGGTGGAACGCCTGGAAGCCGCTGCCGAGCGTGGGCAGACGCGCATCGAACTGCTGCCCGGCGCCATCGGCGGCATCGATGCGCTGTCGGCCGCAAAGGTCGGCGGCCTGGATGCGGTGAATTACACCGGGCGCAAACCGGCGCGCGCCTGGAAGAACACGCCCGGCGAACTGGCGTGCGACCTGGACGCGATCACCGAAGCCACGGTGATTTTCCAGGGCAGCGCCCGCGAAGCCGCACAGCTTTACCCGAAGAACGCCAACGTCGCCGCCACCTTGTCGCTGGCGGGCATCGGCCTGGACCGTACCCACGTGACGCTGATCGCCGACCCGCACAGCGACGAGAACGTGCACCAGTTCGAAGCCCGTGGCGCTTTCGGTGGTTTCGAGTTGAGCCTGCGCGGCAAGCCGCTGCAGGCCAACCCGAAGACCTCGGCCCTTACCGTGTACAGCGTGGTCCGCGCCCTCGGCAACCACGCCCACGCGATTTCCATCTAGGGGATGAACATGACCTTGGAACAGACCTTACCCATCTGCATCGCCGGCCAATGGCGCCTGGGCCGTGGTGAACGCTACGCCACCCGCTACCCTGCCACCGGCGAGCCGGTGGCCTGGCTCAACGCAGCCAACCTGGACGATGTTGAAGAAGCGGTGCGCGGCGCCCATGAAGCGTTCCTGCACAGCGGTTGGGCGCAGCGCAAACCCCATGAGCGCGCCAGTGTGCTGTACCGCATCGCCGCGCTGATTCGCGAGCGCAGCGAAGAACTGGCGCAGTTGCAACGCCAGGACAACGGCAAACCCATTAACGAAACCCGCGCGCTGGTGGCCAGCGCCGCCGGCACGTTCCAGTTTTTCGCCGCTGCCTGCGAAACCCTGGAAGAAACCATCACGCCGTCGCGCGGCGACTTCGTCACCATGAGCGTCTATGAACCCATGGGCGTAGTGGCGGCCATTACGCCATGGAATTCGCCCATCGCCAGCGAGGCGCAGAAAGTCGCGCCAGCGTTGGCAGCGGGTAACGCAGTAGTAATCAAGCCGGCAGAAATTACCCCGCTGCTCGCCCTGCAATTGGCGCAGATCTGCGAAGACGCCGGCCTGCCCAAAGGGCTGGTCAGCGTGCTGCCCGGCAAGGGTTCGCTGCTGGGCGACGCCCTCACCCAGCACCCGCTGATCAAGCGCGTGTCGTTCACCGGTGGCACCAGGACCGGCAAGCACATCGCCCACATCGCCGCCGACAAGATGATGCCGGTGTCGCTGGAACTGGGCGGCAAGTCGCCGACCATCGTGCTGGACGACGCCGACCTGGACCACGCCGTGGCCGGGGTGCTGTACGGCATTTTCAGTTCGTCGGGCGAAGCCTGCATCGCCGGTTCGCGGCTGTTCGTGGCGCGCTCGCTGTATGAGCCGTTCATGGAACGCCTGGTGGCCGGCGCGGCGAAACTGCGCTTGGGCGACCCGGCGGACGAACACACGCAGATGGGCCCGCTGATCAGCGCCAGCCATCGCGAGTCGGTGGAACGCTATGTGGCCCTGGGCCTCGCCGAAGGCGGGACGCTGCGCCTGGGCGGCCAGCGCCCCACTGGCGGCATCTACGACAACGGCTACTTCTTCCCGCCCACCATTCTCGAAGGCCTGACCAACAGCCAGCAGACCTGCCAGGAGGAAATCTTCGGGCCGGTGCTGGTGGCCATGCCCTTCGACGACGAAGCCGAACTGGTCGAGCAGGCCAACGACAGCCTGTACGCCCTGGCGGCCGGCATCTGGAGCCGTGACTACAAGCGCGCCTGGGCCCTGGGCCGCAAGATCCAGGCCGGCACGGTGTGGATCAACACCTACAAGCAGTTCTCCATTTCCACGCCGTTCGGCGGCTGGCGCGACAGCGGCCTGGGCCGTGAAAAAGGCCGCCTGGGGATTGTGCAGTACATGGAACAGAAGAGCCTCTACTGGGGCATGAATGAACAACCATTGGCCTGGGCCAACGGCCACTGAGGAATAGCGAGATGAGCGTTTTAGGTATTGATGAAGTCACCTACGGCGTCGAAGACCTGGCCACCTGCGCGCGCTTTTTCAGCGACTGGGGCCTGAACAAGGTCAGCGAGCAGGCCGACGAGGTGATCTTCGAAACCCTCAACGGCTGCCGCGTGGTGCTGGCCGCCATCGACAAGCCCGGCCTGCCGCCCGCCATCGAAGCCGGCAGCACCGTACGCGAAGTAGTGTGGGGCGTGGAAAACGAAGCCGACCTGGCCATGTACAGCGAGCGCATCGCCAATGACCCGGGCTTCGTGGAAGGCAACGGCCGCATCGGCTGCACCGACCCCAACGGCCTGGCGATCCGCCTGCAGGTCACCCGCAAGCGTGATCTAGCCATCGAGTGCAGCGGCCATAACACCTGGCAAACCAAGGGCCGCATCAACAAACCGGCGCCCATTTACGAACGCGCCACGCCGATCGAAGTCGGCCACGTGGTGTTCTTCGTCACTGACGTCAACGCCTGCGAAGCCTTCTACCACGAGCGGTTCGGCTTCCAGGCCTCGGACCGCTACCCCAACCGCGGCGCCTTCCTGCGCACGGCGGAAGAAGGCGGCCACCACGACCTGTTCATGCTGCAACTGCCCGCCCCGCGCGCCGGTTTGAACCACGTGGCCTTCACCGTGCGCGACGTGCACGAAGTGTTTGGCGGCGGCATGCACATCTCGCGCAGCGGCTGGGCCACCGAGATTGGCCCGGGCCGCCACCCGGTGTCGTCGGCGTTCTTCTGGTACTTCAAGAACCCGGCCGGCGCGCTGATCGAGTACTACGCCGACGAAGACCAGCTGACCGGCGAATGGCAGCCACGCGAGTTCGAACCCGGCCCCACGGTGTTCGCCGAGTGGGCCATTGCCGGCGGTATCGACGGCAACACCCGTCGCCAGCAACACGTGGAAGCGCCACAGGGCAAATTCCTCACCGACAAGCCCAAGGAAAGCGGCCAGCGCTGAGCCCCTATTCCCTATTCAAAGGCCAATGACATGAACAACACCGAACCGTACCTGCAGCCCCATCAGGCGCGCCAACGCCCGAACACGCCCTTCGAAGACCTGCTGGGCGACTCCATCGAACGCGCCTACGGCAGCGGTATTGCCGACCTGCCGGCGTTGCTGGCGCACTTGAACCACGCCGGCCCACCCTGCCCGCTGACCACCGGCGAGTGGACCGAAGATGCCTACAAGACCCTGATGGCCCGGCTGGGCGCGTAAGACGCCCGAGGTAGAAGAACATGAATATGCACGTGACCGCTGACCCTGTTGAGAACCTGCTGGCCAACGGCCTGAAAGACCTGTGGTTCCCCGTATTGCCCTCCGAACTGCTGGGCGAAAAGCCGCTGTCGGTGCGCCGCCTGGGCTACAAGATTGCCCTGTGGCGCGACAACGACGGCACCGTGCACGCCCTGGAAGACCACTGCCCGCACCGCGGTGCGCCGTTGTCACAAGGGCCCGTGCTGGGTGACCGCCTGCAGTGCCCCTACCACGGCGTGGAAGTGCGCTGCGACGGCACCGTCACCAAGGTGCCCGGCAGCCCCGGCTGCAAACTGGAGGGCGCCCGCCCTACCCGCATGTTCCACACCCGCGAAGCCGCTGGCGCGATTTTCCTGTTCAACGCCACCGACCCGCATCTGGATACGCCGCCGGAACTGGTGCTGCCCGAGCAGCTGACTTCGCCCGAGTGGAGCAGCTTCCTTTGCTACACCGAGTGGAAAGGCGACTACCGCTATGTGCTCGACAACGTCATGGACCCGATGCACGGCACCTACCTGCACAAGATGTCCCACTCCATGAGCGAAGGCGAAGCCACCGCCAAATTCGTCACCCGTGACACTGACCAGGGCTTCTTCTTCGAGAAAGAAGGCCAGCGGGGCGTCAACTTCGACTGGACCGAATTCCTCGACAACGGCTGCCACTGGCTACGCCTGGAAATTCCTTACCCGAAAACCGGCGGCCCGGGCGGCAACTTCACCATCATCGGCAGCTATACCCCCAGCAGCCGTGCCCTGGCCGCCGTGTTCCACTGGCGCGCCCGCCCGCTCACCGGCTGGCAGCGCGACACCTGGCGCTTCCTTTACAAGAACCGCCTGGAAGCACGCCACTGGGCCGTGCTGGAGCAGGACCGGGTGCTGCTGGAGTTCATGGAGCCGGACGCCAACCAGCGCGAAAACCTCTACCAGCATGACCTGGGCGTGGTGCGCCTGCGCCGCTACCTGAAGAGCCAGGCCAAGGCGCAACTCGAGCTGATCGAAGCCAAGCAACTGTAACGAGCGCCGGGAGCCGAACCATGTCCGTCAACAACACCATTACCGCGCTGGTGCACACCCTGCGCTACGAAGCCGAAGGCATCATCAGCGTCGAACTGCGCCCGTGGGGCGACACCGTGTTCGCGCCATTCGATGCCGGTTCGCACATTGACCTGCATTTGCCCAACGGCCTGGTGCGCAGTTATTCGCTGCTGAACTCGCCAAGCGACCAGGGCCGGTATGTGGTCGGCATTTTGCGCGACCGTAAAAGCCGTGGCGGCTCGGAATACGTGCACGCGCAATTGCGCGTAGGCATGCAGTTGCAGATTTCCCAGCCGCGCAACAACTTCGCCCTGGAGGTGAACGCCAGGCACAGCGTGCTGGTGGCCGGCGGCATCGGCATTACGCCGATCTACTGCATGTTCCGCCAACTGCTGGCACTGGGTAAGTCGGCGCAGTTGATCTATTGCACGCGCTCCCGCAAGGAGGCGGCGCTGATCGAGTCGCTGGTTGGCCTGGATGCCAAGGTGGTCTACCACTTCAACGATGAAAAAGGTGTGCCGCCGGACCTGGCGCATTACCTGGCAGGCCAGCCAGCGGACACCCACTTCTATTGCTGCGGGCCGACGCCGATGCTGGATGCTTTTGAAAGCACCTGCGAAAGCCTGGGTTATCCACATGCACATATCGAACGCTTCACGGCAGCCGAACTGCCGCCCAGTGAAGAAGCGCAATGCAGCTACAGCGTGGAGTTGCGCAAGTCCGGAAAGACAGTGAATGTAGAGCCTGGGCTGAACTTGCTGGATGTATTGCTGGAAGCCGGCTGCGATGTTGATTACAGCTGCCGCGAGGGTGTCTGTGGTTCGTGTGAAACAAAAGTGGTGGAGGGCGATATCGATCACCGCGATGGTGTATTGACCAAGGCCGAGCGTGCGGCGAACAAGTCGATGATGGTGTGTGTATCGGGTTGCAAGAGCCGACGATTGGTACTGGATATATAACTTCAAGAAGCCGGCGAATACGCCGGCTTTTTTATGCGAACTTGCTCTTGTCGCCCCATATTGAGGTGTACGTGCACTAAGGAAGCACACGCCTGTTACCGCAAAAACAGTATGTTTCAGGGGCGGCACAAAAAGGCGTGTTTTATATATAAAGCATTGAATTTAATTGCTTTTATTTAAATAATTCACTATCTAACCCTGGCACAGTTCCTGCTAAATCTACCATGGGTTCACACATAACACAGCGTTCCACCCCTAAAACAGTGAACCCCGTCATTCAATGATTCAACACCACCGCTCGCTGATTGAAGCCGCAGGAAAGTGTTGCCCATCGTTTTGTAACCGCAGCAACTTTGCAGGGTTGGGGATAGCAATGAAAAAGTCTGTGATTGGCCTGGGTTTGATTGTCACTAGCTGCGCCGTATTTGCCGCCGAGCCCGGCCCAGCGGCACCCGATGTACCCAGTGATGTAAAGAAACCGTTTCCGCATATTGCCTGGCGCAGTGATGACGGCGACAGCAGCCTGGACATTGGCGGTGCGCTGCGCACCAACTACCGTGACGAGCACTGGAAAACCACCGAGAACAACGGGCGCTTCCTGTTCGACACGTTCCGCCTCGACGTGAAGGCCACTTATAAGCAGGCGTATGGCGACGTGGGCTACTGGTTCCAGGATGACGGCAAGCATTCGGTGGACCACGGTTTCGTCGGCTACAAGTTCACTCCTGCCGCCAACCTGCAGGTGGGCGCACCGTTCAAGCCCTTCGGCCTGGAGCCTTATCCACAGTTTGGCTGGAGCTACCATATCCCCTTCTTCATGGGTTACGGCGTAAGCGCTGGCACCGGCCTGAAGTACAGCTACAAGGACAGGGACTGGGACCTGCAACTGGGTTACTTCCCACGCATGTTGCCTTCCGATATCCGCTATTCGCCGGAGATCGGCCGCTATGCCGACCTGAAAGACAACGCGGTGGCCATCACCCAGTCGCGCCAGGACAACGAGAAGCGCAACCAGGTCAACGCCCGCGTGGCACGCACCTTCCGCGGCAGCGACTGGAGCACCGAAATCGGCGCCTCGCTGGCCGCCTCGCAGCTGTACAACGCCACCACCGACGACAACGGCAGCTACTGGGCCGCAGGTGTACATGCCATCTTCAACACCGGCCCATGGACCGTGACCGGCCAGGGCATCCGCTACGAATACGATCCGAAAAACCCCACCGGCGTCAGCAATGACTCGGTACTGATGGGCGGCAACGGCCTGACCCCCGCCTACCTGATCGCGGCCAAGGCCACCCTCGCCTCGCTCAACGTCGGCTACGACATCTACACCCCGCGCCTGGGGCAGTTGAAGAAGATCAAGCTGTACAACGACTACAGCCGCATGATGAAAGACAAGAGCGGCTGGGACGACTCGCAGATGTTCACCGTGGGCGCGCAGTTCATCGCCATGCCGATCATGGCGTGGGTGGACTTCACCTGGGCGAAGAACGCCAACCCGTTCGGGGGTGCGGAGAACGGCACGGGGTGGACCAGCACGTCGTCGAGCGGGAGCAACCAGTGGTACTACCGGACCAACGTGAACATTGGGTATTACTTTTAATGTAGAGCAGCCAGCGGAAGCCCTCTGTAGCAGCAACTGACTTCGCGGAGATTACTGCGGTCGTCGCTGTAGCCGCTGCCGCAGGCTACGCAGGCCTTCACCTCGCTGAAGATCTCCAGTGCACTCAGGGGCCAGCGCAGCCTGGCGGCAGCGGCTACGCGAAACTCTGCGCACACCGCTGCTGTAGCAGCGGCCCCAGGCCGCGTCCCGGAGCGACGCAGGGCTGCCGCCGGACGCAGCCTTCGGCAGCTGCTACGTGTCTCTGTAGCCGCTGCCGCAGGCTGCGCAGTCCTTCACCCTCGCTGGAGATCTCCAGTGCACTCAGGGGCCAACGCAGCCTGGCGGCAGCGGCTACGCGAAATCCTGCGCACAACCCATCTGTAGCAGCGGCCCCAGGCCGCGTCCCGCAGCAACACAGGACTGCCGCCAGACGCAGCCTGTAGCCGCTGCCGCAGGCTGCGCAGGCCTTCACCCTCGCTGGAGATCTCCAGTGCACTCAGGGGCCAGCGCAGCCTGGCGGCAGCGGCTACGCGAAATCCTGCGCACACCGCTGCTGTAGCAGCGGCCCCAGACCGCGTCCCGGAGCAACACAGGACTGCCGCCGGACGCAGCCTTCGGCAGCTGCTACGGGGGCATGCTCACCCGATCTGGAACAACCCATCCACCACCTGCGTCTGCGCCAGGCGCTCGCGCAGGTCGCTGTCGATCTCGGGGTCGTCGGGCTTGTACAGGCGCACGCGCCGGTAGGCGTCGACGCGGTTGATGTCCTTGCCCAAGAATTCCCACACCACCCGGGTGCAGGCCGGGGCACGATGGTCGGCGGAGGACACGCCGATCTTCAGGCCGTTGAGGCGCTTGATGCGCGCCTTGTAGCTGGGGATGAGCACCGTCTGGCAGATTTCATTTGAAGTCAGCGATTCGTAATCAACGAAGAACAGGCGGTTTTGCAGGCTATAGGCCACCCCCAGGTAGCGGTAGCGCTCATATTCCTCACCCTTGATACCCGGCGTTTGCAGACGTTCGCTGCGCTCATAGGTATAGTGCCCGCCCTCTTCGTGCACGTGTACCAGCGAGCACAGGATGTGCCCCGGAACCGACATCGAGTGGTAGTACTCGTAGTAATAGCCCACGTGGGCGGCCAGGTCCGGGGATGAACGCTGGCGCAGATGCTCCAGGGCCCGTTGCGGCCCGGTCATTTCCGGCTGTTCCACGGTGTGGCGGTGACGCACGCCGATCAGACGCGTGAACTGCTCGGCCGGCAGGCCGATCTCGTATTCCTCGACCCCGAAAAAGTCGCAGATGCGCTTGAGGTTGTAGGGCGTCGGCAAGCTCTGGCCACTGAGGTATTTGTTGAACTGCGCGCGGTTGATGTCCAGCCGCCGGCATACCTCGGCAATGGACGGATAGTGCCGACACAGCAACTGCAGGTTCGCCGGGAGGTATTCACGCATGTGCAGCTCGTCAATATGGCGCCAAGGAGCGCGAAGGTAGCATCAAGTAGCGTCATTTTCCATCAACCCGCGAAATTGCTCCGCACGGGTCAATCGCCAACCATTTGCGCCCCGGTAACTGGGTGCGGCGTGTTGCACCCGGACCAGTCAAATTCGCCATCAAAAAAAAAACAGCGAGGATTACTCCATGCTTGAAGTCATCAACGACTTCCTCTCGGGCAAAGTACTGATCGTGCTTATTGTCGGCCTCGGCAGCTATTTCACGATCCGCTCGCGTTTCGTCCAGCTTCGACACTTCTTCCACATGTTCGCGGTGTTCCGTGACAGCCTCAAGAGCAGCTCGGACCAGCTGAGCTCGTTCCAGGCGCTGATGCTCAGCCTGGCTGGCCGCGTGGGCGCGGGCAACATCGCAGGCGTCGGCATTGCCGTGACCCTGGGTGGCCCTGGCGCCGTGTTCTGGATGTGGGTCACCGCGCTGGTGGGCATGTCCAGCAGCTTCTTCGAGTGCACCCTGGGGCAGCTGTACAAACGCTGTGACTCCGAGGGCCAGTTCCGCGGCGGCCCTTCGTATTACATCCAGCACGGCCTGGGCAAGCGCAAGATCGGCATGCTGATGGCCATCCTGCTGCTGGTGACCTTCGGCTTCGCCTTCAACGGCCTGCAATCGCACGCCGTGACTCACTCGCTGAACAACGCCTTTGGCCTGGATGTGCACAAGACCGGCATCGCCCTGGCCGTGCTGCTGGGCCTGGTGTTCGTGGGTGGCATCAAGCGTATCGCCAAGGTGGCCGACCTGCTGGTACCGGTGAAGACCCTGGTGTACATCGGCGTTACCCTGTACGTGATCGGCCTGCAATTCGAACACGTGCCTGCCATGCTGGAAACCATCGTCAAGAGCGCCTTCGGCCTTGACCAGGCCTTTGGTGGCTTGGTGGGCAGCGCCATTGTGATGGGTGTGAAGCGCGGCGTGTTCGCCAACGAAGCCGGCCTGGGCAGCGCCCCGAACGTGGCCGCCGTGGCCCAGGTCGAGCACCCGGTTGCCCAAGGCGTGGTCCAGGCGTTCAGCGTGTTCCTGGACACCTTCGTGATCTGCACCTGCACCGCCCTGCTGATCCTGCTGTCGGGCTTCTACACCCCGGGCTTCGAAGGTGACGGCATTGCCCTGACCCAGAACTCGCTGGCCGCCGTGGTTGGCGACTGGGGCCGCATGTTCATCAGCGTGGCACTGGCACTGTTCGTGTTTACCTCGATCCTCTACAACTACTACCTGGGCGAGAACAGCCTGCGCTTCCTGGTCGGTGAAAACCGCAAGGCGCTGATCGGCTACCGCGCACTGGTACTGGCGCTGATCGTATGGGGCGCGGTCGAAGACCTGAGCACCGTGTTCGCCTTCGCCGACATCACCATGACCATGCTGGCCTTCGTCAACCTGATCGCCCTGGCCATGTTGTTCAACATCGGCCTGCGCCTGCTGGCCGACTACGATGCCCAGCGCAAGGCCGGCATCAAGACCCCGGTGTTCGACGCCAGCCAGTTCCCGGACCTGGACATCGACGCCAAGTCGTGGCCAGCCCCGACTGCCGGCACCGAAGCCGACAAGGCTGTGAACCTGGCCCAGGCACAACGCTAAATGGCCGGGGCATTCATGCCCACCCACCTGGCCCCGGGCGACTATGTCGCCCGGCCCAGGCTGGGGATCATCACCGGCTCGGGGCCAGAAGCCGGGATGGACATGTGGGCCAAGCTGCTGGAAGAAAACCGTCGCCGCCTTGGCCAGGCGTTTCGCGGCGACCTCGATGCCCCCGCGGTATCGATCATCTCCGACCCCGAGCTGGGGTTGTCCATGGAACTGCAGAAGACCGAACAGCAAGTGTGGAACGCCCTGCGCCAGGACGTCCTCGCCCTGGACGGCACCGTCGCTGCCTTCGCCATTGCCTGCAACACCTTGAACCTGTTTGCCGAACGCATTCGCGAGCTGAACCTGCGTAGTGTGTTCGTTTCGTTCTGTGACGTACTTGAACACTATTTGCGCAGCCGCGGCCTGACCCGCGTGTGCCTGCTGGGCGCGCGCCCGGTGGCCGAGCTGGGCGAGTGGTCGCCGTACCGCTCGCTGCGCCAGCATGTAACGTTCGAGCCCGTGCAGGCCCAGGCCTTGCATCAACTGATCTATGACATCAAGGCACTGGGGCCCAGGCACCCGGAGCTGCGACCGCGTTTCGCCCGGCTGCTGGACAGCATCGAGGCGGACACGGTATTGCTGGCGTGCACCGAGCTGCCCTTGATTGCCGATATCGACACCGACAAGCAACTGGTCGATGTCACCCAGCTGGTGGCCGAAGCCATGCTCGACCACAGCCTTATTCGCTAGGAGACCGGGCAAATGAATTCGCCCCACGCAGTACCCGCCCGCCAAGTGATGGTGCTCTACACCGGTGGCACCATCGGCATGCAGGCCACGGCCAACGGCCTGGCGCCTGCCTCGGGCTTCGAGCAGCGCCTGCGCGAGCAACTGGCCGGGCACCCCGAACTGGCCATCCCGGCCTGGCGTTTCCGCGAGCTGCTGCCGCTGATCGACAGCGCCAACATGACCCCCGACTACTGGCAGCGCCTGCGCGAAGCCGTGGTGCAGGCAGTTGAGGTGGACGGTTGCGACGCCGTGCTGGTGCTGCATGGCACCGACACCCTGGCCTACAGCGCGGCGGCCATGAGCTTCCAGCTGCTGGGCCTGCCGGCGCCGGTGGTGTTTACCGGCTCCATGCTGCCCGCCGGCGTGCCTGACAGCGATGCCTGGGAAAACATCAACGGCGCCCTGCTGGCCCTGGGCCAAGGCCTGCCAGCCGGCGTGCAGCTGTACTTCCACGGCGAACTGCTGGCGCCGACCCGCTGCGCGAAGGTCCGCAGCTTTGGCCGCAACCCCTTCGCCGCCCTCAAGCGCCGTGGTGGCGTGGCCGCGGCCGGGCAACTGCCAGCAGCGCTGGGCTACAACCAGCCCAAGGCCCTGGCCAAGGTAGCGGTGCTGCCACTGTTCCCCGGCTTCGGCGCCGAACCGCTGAACGCGGTGCTGGCCAGCGGCGTGCAGGGCGTGGTGCTGGAGTGCTACGGCAGCGGCACCGGCCCGTGCGACAACGCAGGTTTCATTGCCGCGCTGCAGGCCGCCCAGGCCAACGGCGCGGTCATCGTGGCCGTGACCCAGTGCCATGAAGGCGGCGTGGAATTCGACGTCTACGAGGCCGGCAGCGGCCTGCGCACCGCCGGCGTGCTGGCCGGTGGCGGCATGACCCGCGAAGCGGCGTTCGGCAAGCTGCACGCGCTGCTGGGCGCTGGCCTGCCGGTGGCCGAGGTGCGCCGCCTGGTGGAACTCGACCTGTGTGGTGAACTGGCGTAAGGCACGCTCCTTGCTCGGTATCCGCCAGGTTCCCGTCGGATATCGAGCATGCTCCATTCCCACCTCACCACCCTCAACGCCGTCTCGCTGGTGCTCAACACCTTCAAATCCGAAGGCTTGACCAGCGAAGCGCTGCTGGCCGGCAGCGGCATAAGCCCCGCCGACCTGAGCCGCGCCGACCCACGCATCACCACCAGCCAGGAAATGCAGGTATGCGCCAACGCCGTGGCGCTGCGCCAGGAAATAGGCCTGGAACTGGGGCGGCGCATGCACGTTTCTGCCTATGGCATGCTTGGCTATGCCCTGCTGTCGAGTGCCACTTTCGGTGACGCCCTGCAGCTGGCGCTGCAATACCCGGCACTGCTGGGAACACTTTTCCATTTGCAGTTGAAGGTCGACGGCGAGCGCGTGTGGTTCAGCGCCAGCCAATACACCGACAGCCCCGCCCTCGCGGTTTTCAATGCCGAGCTGTGCATGACCTCGCTGAAGGTGATCTGCGATGACCTGCTGGGCCACTCCCTGCCGCTGCTGGGCGCCCGCTTTGCCCACGGCGCCCCCGGCTACCGTGACAACTATGCCGTGACCTTCGATTGCCCTGTGCACTTCAACGCCTGCGACCACGCCTTCGCGTTCCACCAACGCTGGCTGGACCAGCCCCTGCCCCTGGCCGACCCTGTCACCCACCGGGCCATGGCCGAGCGCTGCCGCCTGCAGAACCTGGAGTTCACCGGCCGTCAGGCCTGGCTGGGGCGCATCCGCCAACTGCTGGAAGCCCAGCTGGCCGACGCACCGGGGCTGGAGGGGCTGGCACGGCAGATGAAGTGTTCGGCACGCACGTTGCGCCGCCACCTCAGCGAGGTAGGCAGCAGCTACCAGGATTTGCTCGACCAGCTGCGTTTCGAGCGCGCCAAACACATGCTGGCCGACGAGCACATCCCCATCTACCGCATCGCCGAAGCCCTGGGTTTCAGCGAAACCGCCAGCTTCCGCCACGCCTTCGTACGCTGGAGCGGCGTGGCGCCGAGCCACTTCCGCGCCTGATTGGTGCGCTGCGCGTCAAACGGGGGCGAAATCCGGTCAACACGCTTGGCCATATCGATCCCCTTTTGGCCGTTCCCGACGTTCCCGATTCAACACCGGCGCATCAAGAATGGAACCCTGATTCAGCCACCGGAGAACAACAAAATGCTGACGATTTATTCGGACGACCACCACCTGCACCACGGCCGCTGCGAGCTGATCGACGGGCAACTGATGCCCTGCTTCGAGATGCCGTCGCGCGCCGACCACGTGCTGCAGCGGGTCAAGGACCGTGAGCTGGGCCCGGTGCAGGCACCCAAGGATTTCGGCCGCGCGCCCATCGAGCGCATTCACGACGGCGCCTACCTGGACTTCTTCCAGGGCGCCTGGAAGCGCTGGGTCGCTACCGGCCGCGAGGACGACATCATGCCGTTCACCTGGCCGGCACGTACCCTGCGCGCCATCAAGCCCACCACCTTGCTGGGCGAGCTGGGCTACTACTCCTTCGATGGCGGCGCGCCCATTACCGCCGGCACCTGGCAGGCCGCCTACAGCGCAGCCCAAGTGGCCCTGACCGCCCAGGCCGCCATGCAGGCCGGTGCCTACAGCGCCTTCGCCCTGTGCCGGCCACCGGGGCACCACGCCGCCAGCGACGTGATGGGCGGCTACTGCTACCTGAACAACGCCGCCATTGCCGCCCAGGCCTTCATCGACCAGGGCCACCCGCGCGTGGCAATACTCGACGTCGACTACCACCACGGCAACGGCACCCAGGCCATCTTCTATGAGCGCAGCGATGTGTTCTTCGCGTCCATCCACGGCCACCCGGAGTTCGAATTCCCGTTCTTCCTCGGTTATGCCGATGAAGTGGGCGAAGGCGCCGGCGAGGGGTTCAACATCAACTACCCGTTGCCTGCCGGCAGCGCCTGGGACGTGTGGGGCGCGGCCCTGGACGCCTCCTGCCAGCGAATTGATGACTACACGGCGGACGTGATCATCGTGTCGCTAGGCGTCGACACCTTCAAGGATGACCCCATTTCGCAGTTCAAACTGGACAGCCCCGACTACCTGAACATGGGCAAGCGCATCGCCGCCCTGGGCAAGCCGACGCTGTTCGTGATGGAAGGTGGCTATGCCGTGGAAGAGATCGGCATCAACGCCGTGAACGTGCTGGAAGGTTTCGAAAGCGCACTCAAGGAACGCCAACATGCATAAGTTCAAGCAAGCCCTGTGCGCCCTGGCCCTGGCCTGCGGCGCGGCCCACGCCGACGAGCCACGCACGCTGAAGGTGTACAACTGGTTCGACTACATCACGCCGCAGACGCTGGTGGACTTCCAGAAGGACGACAACGTCAAGCTGGTGTACGACATCTTCGACACCAACGAGGCCCTGGAAGCCAAGCTGCTGACCGGCAACTCCGGCTATGACGTGGTGGTGCCGTCCAACGTGTTCCTCGCCAAGCAGATCGAGG
Organism: Pseudomonas sp. JC1203; assembly: GCF_056175065.1. Lineage (NCBI taxonomy): Bacteria > Pseudomonadati > Pseudomonadota > Gammaproteobacteria > Pseudomonadales > Pseudomonadaceae > Pseudomonas > Pseudomonas sp. JC1203. The sequence continues at coordinate 188,126 of NZ_JBWCAM010000001.1, read as the reverse complement.
CAGGCGTGTTCCAGCCGCTGGACCGCAGCAAGCTGTCCAACTTCGAGCACCTGGACCCCAAGCTGATGAAGCTGCTGGAGCTCAATGACCCGGGCAACAAATACGCCGTGCCCTACATGTACGGCACCATCCTGATTGGCTTCAACCCGGCCAAGGTCAAGCAAGTGCTGGGCGACAATGCCCCGGTGGACAGCTGGGACCTGCTGTTCAACGAGGACAACATCAAGAAGCTCAAGCAGTGCGGCGTAGCCATGCTCGACTCGCCCTCGGAGATTCTGCCGCTCGCCTTGCAGCACCTGGGCCTGGACCCCAACTCCAGCAACCCGGCCGACTACAAGAAGGCCGAGGCGCTGATGATGAAGATCCGCCCGTACATCACCTACTTCCATTCGTCCAAGTACATGGCTGACATCGCCAATGGCGATATCTGCGTGGCCGTTGGCTACTCGGGCAGCTTCTCGCAGGCCGCCAACCGCGCCCGCGAGGCGAAGAATGGCGTAGTGGTGGACATGCGCCTGCCCAAGGAAGGTGCGCCAATCTGGTTCGACATGCTGGCCATCCCCAAGGGCGCCGCCAACCCCGAGGATGCGCACAAGTTCATCAACTACCTGCTGCAACCCCAGGTGATTGCGCCGATCAGCGACTTTGTCGGCTACCCCAACCCCAACAAGGACGCTACGGCCAAGGTCTCGGAAGCGATCCGCACCAACCCGAACCTGTACCCCACCGACGAGATGATGGCCAAGCTGTATACGCTGAAGCCATTGCCCCATGACGCGGAGCGGGCGCGGACGCGGGCGTGGACCAAGATCAAGTCGGGGACTTGAGCCCATCCCCCGTAGCAGCTGCCGCAGGCGGCGTCCGGCCGTGACGTGCATTGACTGCCGACACCTCGGCGCCTGGGACGCGGCCTACGGCCGCTGCTACGGGGCCCAGGCTTGGCGTAAACGGGATAGGGCGGTCACGGTGGCCGCCTCATCCACCGCCGCAAACCCCAGCACCAGCCCCGCCCGGTTATCCACAGGACCGCTCGAATCTTCCAGCCAGTAATGGCTCAAGGCGTTCACCTCCACCCCCACCGCTTCCGCCTGGGCCACCAACTCCTGCTCCCGCGCCAGCGTATCCACTGGAATGGTCAGGTGCAGGCCAGCCGAGACGGCCGGCAGCGGGCCGATGCCGGGAATATCCACGGGCCAGTTGTCGAGCAACGCATTCCTGCGCGCCAGCGCGGCACGGCGCATGCGGCGGATGTGGCGCTGGAAGTGGCCGTCGGCGATGAAGCGGGCCATGACCATCTGCGTGCCGATTTCCGAATGCCGCAGCGCTACCCCGCGTTTGCGTGCGAACGCATCCACCAATGGCTGCGGCACCACCAGGTAGCCCAAGCGCAGCGCCGGGAACGCCACCTTGCCGAAGGTGCCCACGTAAAGCACGCGGCCGCTGCGGTCCAGCGCGGCCAAGGGTGCCAGCGGGGCGCCGTTGTAGCGGTACTCGCCGTCGTAGTCGTCCTCGACGATCCAACCCTGGGTGCGTTCGGCCCACTCCAGCAGGGCCAGGCGCCTGGCCAGGCTGAGGGTCACGCCCGTGGGGTATTGGTGCGCGGGAGTGACATAGACCATGCGGCAGCCTTCAATACCGTCCAGCGCCGAGCACACCAACCCTTCCTCATCCACGGCTACGCCCGCAAGTTTCGCACCGGCATTGGCGAAGGCATGGCCGGCCGCACGGTACCCCGGATTCTCGATGGCAACGGTGTCACCAGCGTCCACCAGCAACTGTGCACAAAGTGTTATGGCCTCCTGTGCACCGGTGGTGATCAGAATTTGTTCAGCACTGCAATTCAGACCGCGTGAACTGCGCAGGTAAGCGGCGATAAGGCTGCGCAGGCCGGGGTCGCCTGCCGGGTCGCCGTAACCCAGCAACGCAGGGGCGGGCGCGCGCCAGAAAGCTGCGTAAAGCTTGGCCCAAGTGGCAAATGGGAACAGATCGAACGCCGGTACGCCGACCCTGAATGCCCTTGGGGGGCCGCTGCGCAGGGGCGACAAATGGTGTTCATCCAGCCGCTTGAGCGCCTCACTGTGGATAACTTTACTGGATGAAATAACAGTATTTTCAAGCGATTTTGTGGATAAACCTGTGGATATACCCCGGGATAACCCTGTGGACAGTTTTGTGGATAGTTTTTCTGCCGGGCGTTCCAATGCTGCCACGTAGGTGCCATCCCCCACCCTGCCCTGCAGGTAACCTTCGGCATACAACTGGTCGTAGGCCCGCACCACCGTGTTGCGCGATATGCCCAACGCATTGGCCAGGTCACGGCTGGCGGGCATGCGCGTGCCACTGGCCAGGCGGCGGTCCAGCACCCTTTCACGCAGGGCCTGGTAAAGCCCGCGGCTGAGGCCTCGGCTAGCATCCAATTGAATACCAGCAGGGTCGAATGGCAAGGCAGGGGAAGTGATCGACACGCTAATGGTCCTATGAAAATGACAGGAAATGGATCTTACAAAGGTCCAATCCACTGCCTAGGATAGGCACATACGTCGAGGAATTTCGAGCCATGTACCTACCCGCCGCTTTCCATGATCAGGACATCGAGCGCCTGCAGCAGCAGATGGAAGAATGCCGCCTGGCAATTGTCATCAGCCACGGCGAAAGCGGCCTGCAGGCCAGCCACGTGCCGCTGCTGCTGGACCGCACTGCGGGCCCGTTCGGCACCCTGCGCGGCCACTTGGCCCGGGCCAATCCGCAGTGGCGCGACCTGGCCAATGGCAGTGAGGCCCTGGTGGTATTCAGCGGCGCCGACGCCTATGTGAGCCCCGGCTTCTACCCAAGCAAGGCTGAGCACGGCAAGGCGGTGCCCACCTGGAATTTCCTGGCGGTGCACGCCACTGGCACGGCCGAAGTGTTCAGCGACGCCGAACGCCTGCGCACGCTGGTCAGCCAGCTCACCGACCGCCACGAAGCTGGCCAGGCCAAGCCCTGGGCCGTGAATGACGCGCCCGCCGACTACCTGCACAGCATGCTCAAGGCCATCGTCGGCTTCGAGCTGCCCATCAGCCGCCTGGAAGGCAAGCGCAAGCTCAGCCAGAACCGCAGCGCCGAGGACATCGCCGGCGTACGCCGGGGCCTTGCGGCCAGCATCGACCCCCTGGACAACGCCGTTGCCCAGCTCATGAGTGAATAAGGAGCCACCATGTCATCCGTTGAAATTCGTCCGGTAACCGCTGCTGACAAGGAACACTGGTTGCCCCTGTGGCAAGGCTACCTGCGTTTCTACGAAACCGAGCTGGCGCAGCAGGTCACCGACAGCACCTGGGCGCGCCTGCTGGACCCGGCCGAAACCACTAACGCCGCGCTGGCATGGAAAGACGGGCGCGTCATTGGCATGGTCAACTTCATCTACCATCGTTCCAACTGGTCGATCGAGAACTCCTGCTACCTGCAGGACCTGTTCGTCAGTGAACAGGCGCGCGGGCTGGGCATAGGGCGCAAGCTGATCGAGCATGTCTACGCCACCGCCGCCGCGGCTGGCTGTGCCAAGGTGCACTGGCTGACCCACGAAACCAATGCCACGGCCATCCAGCTGTACGAGCGCATTGCCGAGCGCCCGGGCTTTATCCAATTTCGCAAAGCACTGTAGGAATTGACCATGTCCAACCCCGTTGTCGACTGGCAACCCGCCGTCGAACCCAGTGGCTCCACCTTGCAAGGCCGGTTCGTGCGCCTGGAAAAACTCGACGTTGCCCACCACGGCGAACAACTGTGGGCCGCGCTGCAGGGGCCCGACCCAAGACTGTGGGACTACCTGCCCTACGGCCCCTTCACCGAGCGGGGGCTGTTCGATGCCTGGTTGAAAGGCCAGGCGGCCAGCAGCGACCCGTTGTTCTACACGGTGATCGACAGTGCCAGCGGCGAGGCCGAGGGCATTCTCAGCCTGATGTCCATCGTGCCGGAACATGGCCGTATCGAGATCGGCCACGTGGCCTTTGGCGCGCCCATGCAGCGCACACCGAAAAGTACCGAGGCGGTGTACCTGCTGGCCAAGCTGGCGTTCGCCCTGGGCAACCGCCGCCTGGAGTGGAAGTGCAACAACGCCAACGCCCGCTCCAAGCAGGCCGCCGAGCGCCTGGGCTTCACTTTCGAAGGGGTGTTCTGGCAGCACATGATCGTCAAGGGCTGCAACCGCGACACGGCCTGGTATTCGATTACCGACGGCCAGTGGCCAGCGGTGCATGCCGCGTTCGATGCCTGGCTGGCTGATACCAACCAGGGTGCCAACGGCCAGCTCAAAAGCTTGAGCGAGCTGCGCGCGGGTTAATCCTGCCGCCGGCACCCGCTATCCCTTGGCGGAATGAATTCCAAATTTTGCCGAGCGCCCTTTCTGTTCACAGTTCGTCGAGTATTCGCACCACAGCCCGCCACACCCGTGGCGGGCCCGTTTACTCAAGAAAGGGAAATCAACATGACCAACCACGTAGAAACCGCCAACTGGTGGCGCGCCCCCGCGCCAGAATTGAAACTGGGCAAATACCACAGCGTGATCACCGACCATGGCGAGATGACGAAAGCCCTGCCGGATAGTAAAAATCGTTATCTGTTTTCCGAGTCCGGGCCTGGAGTGAAACCCTTGGCTATCATCGGCACAGCCCTGCAGATAGTCGAATTGCTGGAGCGCTCGGCCAAGCAAAGTATCGCCAGCGAGATCAAGGAATTGCCCAAGCTATACATGGGCATTTCGCTGTTTGAACCCAAGAAGCGCTTCGATGGGGTATTTCCACTCAATCTGGTAGCGATGGATATCTTCAATTTCGGCATGAAAGTATGGGGCGATTACAAAGGCTCCAAGGCAGAGAAAATAGCGCGCTTCATTGCTGACTTACTCAAGGCCAAGACCAGCAACAAACAACAGGGCAACCTGCTATTTGTCAAATTCAGCTACCTGCAGGAAGAAGGTATGCGTGAGATTGGCAAGTCGCAGATGTCGTGCACAGCGATCCAGAAACTGATACTGGACCAATTGCCGCTGGATAAATAACCCGAAATATTTCAATTTGTACCGATAAATATAATTGTAAACACCACCCGCTATATAGGACGGCCTCAACCTTACAAAAAAGGCCGTCCGTCATGCCGTCGCACTACTCTCGCCTGGCTTGTGCTTTGTCCCTCCTGAGCCTGGGCATAACCCAAGCCAACGCCACGGTAATTAGCACTCCTACCACCGACTCGCAGACGCTGAACGGGGAAAAGACCCTGACCGTGACGAGCGCTGGCAGCATCACCACCAGCGGCAAGGCGGTGAGCCTCAAGGACCCGACCTCGGGCAGCGGCGTGGTTGTGGATAACGCCGGCAGCATCATTTCCACCGGCGGCCGCGCCATCGACAGCAGCGGCAGCGAGACGGCCGAGCGCATCTACAGCTTTACCAATCGTGCCGGCGGCCTGATTCAGGGCTACGACGACGCCCTGCGCATCAATAGCAATTTCCCCACCGGCAGCGTGCTGATCGACAACAGCGGCACCATCCGCTCCAGCACCGGCCAGGGCATCGACCTGGACAGCCTGCGCAGCGCCGGCACCACTACTACCGTCATCAACCGCGAAGGCGGCTTGATTCGCGGTGATGCCAGCGACGGCATAAAGACCGGCGGCAATGCGACAATCATCAACTACGGCGAGATATCCACAGGCGACTCGCTGACTGACGACCAGAAATACGACGGCGTGGACATCGACTCCGCAACCGGTGTGACTGTGTATAACTACGGCATCATCAGCGGTGGCCGGCACGGCATCACCACTGACCTGGGCGCCACGCTTTATAACTATGGCGACCTCACCGGCCGCAACGGCTCGGGGTTCGGCTCGGACGGCGACGGCACTGTGTATAACTTCGGCACCATCACCGGCGCCTACTCGGGCTTGAAGGCCAATGGTGATGGCGACGGTGTGGATATCGATGGTATCGGCCATGTGGAAAACCACGGCACCATCCAGGGTACGGGCGCCGGGGGTGTGGACAAGAACGGCTTCGCCAACGGCAGCGAAGGTATTGCCATGGGCGGCGGCTACATCTACAACGCCAGCGGCGCGCTGATCAGCGGTGCCAACAACGGCATCCTGGTGGATGACGGCAGCGGCGGTTCAGGCGCGGGTGCCCTGACCCTGATCAACCAAGGCACAATCCGCGGCCTGGACGGCTTCGGCATCCAGCTGGTGGGGGATTTCGACGACAAGGTCACCAACGCCGGCCTGATCAGCGGCAGCAACGGCCTGGCCCTGGACCTAGGCGGCGGCAATGACACCCTCACCCTGCTCGGCGGTAGCCGCTTCGAAGGCATAGTAGATGGTGGCAGCGGCTACGACCGGCTGGTGATGGACGATGCCAATGGCGGCAGCTTCGGCGCCAGCCGCAATTTCGAGTGGCTGCAAGTGAATCAGGGCACCTGGACCCTCACTGGCACGGGCGATTTCAGTGACGGCGGCGAGATATCCACAGGCGCCACGCTGGTCAACCAGGGCAGCATTGCCGGCACCCTGACCGTAGACAACGGCGGCACCTATGCAGGCGGCGGCAGCGTCGGCAACCTGCTGGTGAACGGCACCCTGCAGACCAGCACCGCGCTGGGCACCGCCAGCGTTGCCGGCAACCTGACCTTCGGCAGCGGCGCTACCCTGGCCTATGGCGTAAACGCCGACGGCAGCAGCGCGCCCGTGCAGGTTGGCGGCACCGCCACGCTCACCGGCGCCACGCTTGAGGTGGTGCCGTCCAGCGGCGACTACCCCTGGAAGAGCCATTACACGGTGCTTGAGGCCGGCACCATCGAAGGCACCTTCGCCAAAGTCACCAGCGACTACGCTTTCCTGACTCCGACCCTGAGCTACAGCGCCACCCAGGTCGGGCTGGACTACAACCGCAACGACATTGCCTTCAGCGATTACGCCACTACCGGCAACGGCACCAACGCCGCGCGCAGCCTGGGCGGGCTGGACCAGAACAGCACGCTGTACAACGCCCTGCTCAACACTTCCACGCGCACGGCTTCAGGCACTATCGAACAACTGGCGGCCAGCAGCAACGCCAGCCTGGCCGCCGCCACCCTGAGCGGCAGCGCCCAGGTAGGTAGCACCATGCTGGCCGCCATGCAGCAGATGGGCGGCAATGCCGGCCTGCTGGTGGGCCTCAACGACAAGGACACGCCGGCGCTGGCTGCCAACGGCGTACCTGACAGCGCCCGCAACCTCAACGACCCCAACGCCCAAGGCCGGCTATGGCTGCAAGGCCTGGGCAGTTACGGCAAGCTGGACGGCAAGGACGGCGCCAGCGCCCTCACCCAGCGCACCAAGGGCAGCGTGATCGGCGCCGACTGGGCTGCCAGCCCGGCGTGGCGCCTGGGGGTGCTGGGCGGCTATTCGAAGACCGATCTGGACACCAGCGGCGTCGATGGTTCGGTGGACAGCTGGCACCTGGGTGCCTACGCCCTGCGCCAGGACGGCCCATTGGCGCTGCGCCTGGGCGCGGCCTACAGCCACCACGATGGCCGCAGCCGCCGCAACGTGGCATTCGATGGCTTTAGCGACAGCCCCAAGGGCGACTACAACGCCGACAGCCAGCAGGCCTTCGCCGAACTGGGCTACAGCCTGGGCAGCGGCCGCTTCAGTGCCGAACCCTTTGCCAACCTGGGCTACCAGCGCTACCACCGCGACGCTTACCAGGAAAAAGGCGGCGCCGCCGCGCTGGATGTCAGCGCCCAAACCCAGGACAACTTCAGCAGTACCTTCGGCGTGCGCGTGGCGCACCTGGGCACGCTTGCCAACGGCATGAGCATCACCCCCCGGGCCAGCCTGGGCTGGCGGCATACCTATGGCGATGTGGATAGCCAGACGCGCCAAGCGTTCCTGTCCGGCGGCACGGCGTTCAGCGTGCAGGGCACGGCACTGGACCGCGACAGTTTGCTGGCCGAAGCCGGGCTGGACGTGGGGATAACCGCACGACAGACGTTGGGCGTGGGATACAGCGGGGAATACGGCAGCAACAGCCGCAACCACGCGGTCATCGGCCAATGGCAATTGAGGTTTTAACCCCTCCTCGTAGCAGCGGCCGCCAGGCCGCGTCCAGGGCGCCAAAATGCGCGGGCAAAAAAAGGGAGGCCGAAGCCTCCCAGAGGTTAAACGTTGATCAGCCAACGATCTCGATCAAAATCTCGCCCGGGTTCACCCGGTCGCCCTTGGCGATGTGAATGGCCGTTACCTTGCCAGCGACAGGCGCCTGCACCTCGGTCTCCATTTTCATGGCCTCGGTGATCAACAGCGCCTGGCCCGCCTTGACGGTGTCGTCCTCCTTCACCAGCACATCGACGATGTTGCCCGGCATGGTGGTGCTGACGTGGCCCGGCTCGCTGGCCTGCTTGCGCTTGCCAATGCCGCTGCCGACGAATTCGTTGAGCGGTTCGAACACCACTTCTTCCGGCATGCCGTCGATGGACAGGTAGAAGTGGCGCTTGCCTTCAGCCTTCACGCCCACGCCGGTGATATCGACGCGGTAGGTTTCGCCGTGCACGTCGATGACGAATTCGGTGGGCACACCCTCGCCACCGGCGGACGGGGCTTTGCCAGGCTCTGGAATCGGCAGCAGCACCTCAGGTGTCAGCTTGCCGGCGGCGCGTTCTTCGAGGAACTTGCGGCCAATGTCCGGGAACATCGCATAGGTCAGCACGTCTTCTTCGGAAGTGGCCAACGTGCCGATCTCGCCACGCAGGCGCACCATCTCCGGCTTGAGCAAGTCGGCCGGGCGCACGTCGATCACTTCTTCGCTGCCGATGGCCTGGCGGCGCAGCTTCTCGTTGACCTGGCCAGGGGCCTGGCCGTAGCCACCCTGCAGGTAAAGTTTCACCTCGTTGGTGATGGTCTTGTAGCGCTCGCCGGCCAGCACGTTGAAGAACGCCTGGGTGCCGACGATCTGCGAGGTCGGCGTCACCAGTGGTGGGAAGCCGAGGTCTTCACGGACGCGCGGAATCTCGGCCAGCACTTCGTTCATGCGGTTGAGGGCGCCCTGCTCCTTGAGCTGGTTGGCCAGGTTGGAAATCATCCCGCCCGGCACCTGGTTGACCTGCACCCGGGTGTCGACTGCGGTGAATTCGCTCTCGAACTGGTGATATTTCTTACGCACGGCGTAGAAGTACAGGCCGATTTCCTGCAACAGCTCCAGGCTCAGGCCGGTGTCGAACTCGCTGCCTTTGAGGGCCGCGACCATGGATTCGGTACCCGGGTGGCTGGTGCCCCAGGCGAAGCTGGAGATGGCGGTGTCGATGTGGTCGGCGCCGTTCTCCACTGCTTTCAGCTGGCACATGGCGGCCAGGCCGGCGGTGTCGTGGGAGTGGATGAACACCGGCAGCGACTGTTCGGCCTTCAGCGCGCGCACCAGTTCGCCGGTGGCGTACGGGGTCAGCAGGCCAGCCATGTCCTTGATGGCGATGGAGTCGCAGCCCATGGCTTCCATCTTCCTGGCCTGGGCCACGAACGCATCGATGGTGTGCACCGGGCTGGTGGTGTAGGCGATGGTGCCTTGGGCGTGCTTGCCGGCAGCCTTCACCGCTTCGATGGCGACGCGCAGGTTACGCACATCGTTCATGGCGTCGAAGATGCGGAACACGTCGATGCCGTTGACCGCAGCCTTGGCCACGAATGCACGCACCACGTCGTCGCTGTAATGGCGGTAGCCCAGCAGGTTCTGGCCGCGCAGCAGCATTTGCAGACGGGTGTTGGGCAAGGCGGCGCGCAGTTTGCGCAGGCGCTCCCACGGGTCTTCCTTGAGGAAACGCACGCAGGCGTCGAAGGTGGCGCCGCCCCAGACTTCCAGCGACCAGTAGCCGACTTTATCGAGCTTGTCGCAGATGGGCAGCATGTCTTCGGTGCGCATGCGGGTCGCCAGCAGGGACTGGTGGGCGTCGCGCAGGATTGTGTCGGTAACGAAGATTTTCTTGGACATTATGGGGTTCCTCACAGGCCTGCGTGGGCGGCGATGGCGGCGGCGATGGCCAGGGCCAGCTCTTCGGGTTTGCGCTTGATCGAGTAGTTGGTCAGTTCAGGGTGGGCTTCGACGAAGCTGGTGTTGAACTGGCCGCTACGGAATTCGGGGTTGCGAAGGATTTCCTGGTAGTACGCAGCGGTGGTCTTCACCCCCTGCACGCGCATGTCGTCCAGGGCCCGCAGGCCGCGGTCCATGGCTTCTTCCCAGGTCAGTGCCCACACCACCAGTTTCAGGCACATCGAGTCGTAGAACGGCGGGATGGTGTAGCCGGTGTAGATCGCTGTGTCGGTCCGCACGCCGGGGCCACCGGGGGCGTAGTAACGGGTGATCTTGCCGAAGCTGGGCAGGAAGTTGTTCTTCGGGTCTTCGGCGTTGATGCGGAACTGCAACGCGAAACCACGGTGGTGAATGTCTTCCTGTTTCACCGACAGCGGCAGGCCGGACGCCACGCGAATTTGCTCGCGAACGATGTCGATGCCGGTGATTTCCTCGGTGATGGTGTGTTCCACCTGCACCCGGGTGTTCATTTCCATGAAGTACACCTCGCCCTCGGCGAGCAGGAACTCCACGGTGCCGGCGTTCTCGTAGCCCACGGCCTTGGCGGCGCGCACGGCCAGGTCGCCGATGTAGGCGCGCTGCTCGGGGGTGAGCTGCGGGCTGGGGGCGATCTCGATGAGCTTCTGGTTGCGGCGCTGGATCGAGCAGTCACGCTCGAACAGGTGCACCACGTTGCCGAAGCTGTCACCCAGGATCTGCGCCTCGATGTGCTTGGGATTGACGATGCACTTTTCCAGGAACACTTCCGCCGACCCGAACGCCTTGGTGGCTTCGGAAATAACGCGGGGGAAGTTCTGTTCCAGTTCTTCACGGCTGTTGCAGCGGCGAATGCCGCGGCCGCCACCGCCGGAAGTTGCCTTGAGCATCACCGGGTAGCCGATGCGGTCGCCTTCGGCCAGCGCTTCCTCGATGTCGGCAACGTTGCCCTCGGTGCCCGGGGTTACCGGCACGCCGGCCTTGATCATGCTGCGGCGGGCTTCGGTCTTGTCACCCATGCGGCGGATGACCTCGGCCGAAGGGCCGATGAATTTGATGCCGCGTTCGGCGCAGATGTCTGCCAGCTCGGCGTTTTCCGACAGGAAACCGTAACCGGGGTGCAGGGCATCGCAGCCGGTCTCCACCGCCAGGTTCACCAGCTTGCGCGGGTTCAGGTAACCGGCCAGCGGCTCGGCGCCAATGCTGTGGGCCTCGTCGGCACGTTTCACGTGCAGGGCGTGGCGATCGGCGTCGGAATAGATCGCGACGGAGCGAATGCCCATCTCGGCGCAGGCACGCACGATTCGTACGGCAATTTCACCACGGTTGGCGATCAGGATCTTTTTTATCACTTGGATGTTCCTCGACCGTTGACTAACAGACCGGCAAAACCGGTCGGCGCATGACCCGGCCCGCTCGGCCAGTCGCACCTTCACAGTAGCGCCGTGTAACAATTAACAAAAATCAATATTTGTTAGGTCAGCCATAAAGGAAGCCTTATAGTCAGGCGACCATGGCGCGGCAACGAGGACTACATCATGCGTAAGTCATTGATGCGTATGACATTACGGCAACTTCAGATCTTCAACGAAGTCTGCGACCTACGGTCTTACAGCCGCGCCGCAGAGGAAATGTCGCTGACCCAACCCGCCGTCAGCCTGCAAATTCGCCAGCTGGAAGAGCTGGTTGGCCAACCATTGTTCGAATATGTGGGCAAGAAACTCTATTTGACCGAGGCAGCTGAAGCACTGCAACGCGCCAGCCGCGACATCTTCGGGCGCCTGGAAAGCTTCGACATGCAGCTGTCGGACATGCAGGGCTCGCTGCAGGGCCAGCTGAAACTGGCAGTGGAATCCAGCGCCAAGTACTTCGTGCCGCACCTGTTCGCCGCGTTCAAGCGCCAACACCCTGAGGTCAACCTTAGCCTCACCGTGTGCAACCGTGCACAGGCCATCCGTCGCCTGTCGGATAACCGCGACGACCTGATCATCATGTCGATGGTGCCCCAGGACATGGGGCTGGAGTTCATGCCGTTCCTGAACAACCCTATCGTCGCCGTGGCGCCGCCGGATCACCCGCTGTGCAAGCTGGAACGCCTGCGCCTGCAGGACCTGGAGCCGCACACGCTGCTGATGCGCGAGCAAGGCTCGGGCACACGCAAGGCCTGCGAAGAGTATTTCAAGGAAAAGCGCGTGCACTTCACCCAGACCATCGAGGTGGCGAACGCCGACGCCCAGCGCGAAAGCGTCATCGCCGGGCTTGGCCTGGCCCTGTTGACCCGCCATGCATTGAACATGGAGTTGGCCACGGGGGTGCTCAAGGAACTACCGGTCGAAGAACTGCCGCTTTATCGCAGTTGGTGCATCGTGCAGGCCAAGGCCAAGCGGCTATCGCCGGTGGCCTTGGCGTTCCAGGCGTTCATTCGCATGGAGCGCGCGCAGATCAGCGCCCTGGCTGAACGTTTTTCTGGCCGCTTGCCGCCGCTGCCTGCCAGTAGTTGAAAGAATCGAGATCGGGGAAATCGGAAATTTCCTGCAGCAGGCGGCGCTGCTCGGAGTAGCTTTCGATTGCGCGGCGAAATTCCATGCGGCGCTGGTCTTCCTGCTGGCGCTTGGTTTTGCTGGTGCCTTGGTCCTGCGAGCCATCGAAGTAACGAGCCATTGCGTCTCTCCCAGTTCGAGTGCGGGGACTTCAGACTGGGCTTTGGCGGTTACGATTTGTGGGCGCAGGGATGACGGTTCGGTTAAATCGCACCCGTAGCAGCGGCCACAGGCCGCGTCACAGGCGCCGCGCAATAGCCGGTCTACATCCTGTGGGAGCTGGCTTGCCAGCGAGCTGTTGGGGCCATAAAAACTCGCTGGCAAGCCAGCTCCCACAAGACAGTTGCGGCTACGGAATATTTCAGTCGTCGAGGGCTTTTACCGACTTGGGCGACAGGCGCAGGCTGCGCAAGCTGCGCTTCACGCTTTTCAGGTGGTTGACCAGGCTCGGGCCGCGCGCCATGGCAACGCCCATGGCCAGCACGTCGATTACCACCAGGTGGGCAATGCGCGAGGTCAGCGGCGTGTAGATTTCGGTGTCTTCGTGCACGTCGATGGCCAGGTTCACCGTGGACAGCTCGGCCAATGGTGTCTGGCTGGGGCACAGGGTGATCAGCGTGGCGCCGCTTTCACGCACCAGGTTGGCGGTGATCAGCAGGTCCTTGGAGCGCCCCGACTGCGAAATGCAGATGGCCACGTCACCCGGTTTCAGGGTGACGGCCGACATGGCCTGCATGTGCGGGTCGGAATAAGCCGCTGCGGTCAGCAGCAGGCGGAAGAATTTGTGCTGGGCATCAGCCGCTACCGCGCCGGACGCGCCAAAGCCGTAGAACTCGACGCGCTGGGCCTGGGCCATGGCGGTCACCGCGCGCTGCAAGGCCTGCGGGTCGAGGTGCTCGCGCACCTCCATCAGGGTGTGCAGGGTGGTGTCGAAGATCTTCAGGCTGTAGTCGGCTACCGAGTCGTCTTCGTGAATGGCGAACTGGCCGAAGCTGGCGCCAGCGGCCAGGCTCTGCGCCAGCTTGAGCTTGAGGTCCTGGAAGCCCGAGCAGCCAATCGCGCGGCAGAAGCGCACGATGGTCGGCTCGCTGATGCCAACGTTATGGGCAAGGTCCGCCATGGAGCTGTGCATCACGGCCGCGGGGTCGAGCAGCACGTGGTCGGCGACTTTGAGCTCCGACTTGCGTAACAGGTGGCGAGACTGGGCGATGTGTTGCAACAGGTTCAATGGAAGAGACTCGTTCAGGATCGGAAGACCGATGTAGCTTTCTTGTAGTTATACTACATGACCTGCGACACGCCCAGCTAAACGATAGTCAAGTTCGCGAATGAACCTGGCCAAGCTGCCCGCGGTAATCCGGGTCCTCGCCCAACAACCCGCCAAAAGCCTGGGCTTCAACGGGTTTGCTGATGAGGTAACCCTGAATTTCGTCACACCCATGCGCGTTCAAAAACGAAAGTTGCGCGTGCGTTTCAACACCTTCAGCCACCACTTTCAACTGCAGGCTGTGGGCCATGGCAATGATGGCGCGAGTAATGGCCGCATCTTCACTACCTTCTGCCAGGCCGCGAATAAACGCCTGGTCGATCTTCACGTAGTCCACCGGGAAGCGCTTGAGGTAGCTCAGGGAAGAGTAGCCGGTTCCGAAGTCGTCGATGGCAAGTTTTATCCCCAACGCCTGCAACTGATGGAAGGTGGCGATGATGTGCTCGACGCTGTCCAGCAGCTGGCTTTCAGTAAGCTCCAGCTCCAGGAATTGCGGCTCAAGGCCGGTATCGCTGAGCACCTGGCGCACCAGGCTGACCAGCTTGCCCTGGCGCAACTGGTGCACCGACAGGTTCACCGACACGCGTATCGGCGGCAGGCCCTGGCGCTGCCATTCACAGGCCTGCCAGCAGGCCTGGCGCAGCACCCACTCGCCGATCGGCACAATCAACCCGGTCTCCTCGGCCAAGCCGATGAACTCCCCTGGTGGGATCATGCCCATGGCCGGGTGGCGCCAGCGCACCAGAGCTTCGGCGCCGTTGAGGCGGCCGGTGGCCAGGCACAGCTTGGGTTGGTAGTAGACCTCCAGCTGCTGCTCGTCGATGGCCTTGCGCAGTTGTTGCTCCAGTTGCAGGCGCTCCAGGGTGCTGGCCTGCAGGCTCTCGGTATAGAACTGGAAATTGTTGCCGCCCAGGTGCTTGGCGTGCTGCATGGCCATGATCGCCTGGCCCACCAGCGCCGACACATCGCGGGCGTTGTCGGGGAGCAGGCTGATGCCGATGGACGCGCTGACCACCAATTCCTGGTTTTCGATCATCTGCGGCACGCGCAGCTTGGCCAACAGCCGGCTGGTGACCCGCGCCAGGCTGGACAGGTTGGCGTAGGCGTCGAACAGCACCGCAAATTCGTCGCCCGACAACCGCGCAATGGTGTCGGCTTCCGGCAGGGCGCTGCTGATGCGCCGGGCCATCTGCTTGAGCAACTGGTCGGCAGTTTCATGCCCCAGGGTTTCGTTGAGCAGTTTGAAGCGGTCCAGGTTGATGTGCAGCAGCGCCAGGCTGCGGCCGCCCTGGCGCACGCGCTGGTTGGCTTCCTGCAGGCGCTCGCGGAACAACGCGCGGTTGGCCAGGCCGGTCAATTCATCGTAATGGGTAAGGAAACGCATGCGTTCCTCGGACTCGCGCCTGGCGGAAAGATCGGCGCAGAACGCGATGACATTGCTGATATTGCCGCGATGATCGCGTACCACGCTCAATTGCAGCCACTGCGGGTACAGCTCGCCGCTCTTGCGCGCCTCCACCAGCTCGCCCTGCCACTGCCCGGCCTGCTGCAGGGCTTCGTCGATCTGCCGGTGATGGCGGCGCGCGTCGCGGCTGCATGGCAACTCCACCACATTGCGCCCCAGCACTTCTTCGCGCGAGTAACCGGTGACCTTGATGAAGGCCTCGTTGACCGACAGCACTGCGTAGTCGCTGTCGAGAATGATGATGCCCTCGCTGGCCGCCTCGAAGACCATCGCCGACAGCCGCTGCTGATCTTCATGGGCCTTGCTGACGCTGATGTCGCGGCGGGTGCCGAGCATGCGCAGCACCTTGCCGGTGTCGCCGCGCTCCACGGCACGGCCGCGGTCTTCTATCCAGCGCCAGCGACCGTCGCTGTGGCGCACGCGGTATTCGATGCGGTAATCCTCGGTGCGCCCCTTCATGTGTTCCACAAGCGTCCGCTTGAGGTGTGGCAGGTCCTCGGGGTGCAGCCGTGGCTTGAGGTGGCGGAGCATGGCGGTGACATATTCGGGGTCCAGGCCGAACAGCTGCTGCACATGGGTATGGTGCACCTCGTCGGACTGCAGGTCCCAGTCCCACAAGCCCAGCTCGCTGGCTTCCAGCGCCAGCGCCAGGCGTGCCTCGCTCTTGCTCAGTGCCTGGTTGGCCAGGTCGAGCTCGTGGCTGCGCTGGGCCACCCGGGTTTCCAGCCCCGTCTGGGCCTCGCGCAACTCGCCTTCGGCACGGCGCCGCTGCTCCACCTCGCGGGCCAGTTCCTGGTTCAACCGCGCACTGGCGGCCTGGGCATGCTGCAGGTTTTCAATCAGGTCCTGGTTCTGGAACCGGCGGATCAACCCGCGCTCGATCAGGCGGTTTACCTGCCAGGCCACTACCACCAAGGCCCCCAGCAGGATCAGCCCCAGCCAACCCCAGCCGTGCTGCGCGCCGCTGCCAATCAGGAACAGGCAGCCGATGGGCGGCAACAGGCAGGGCAAGGCAAAACTGAGGAATGCCGGCAGGCTCACCGCATAGGCTACGCTGGCCGACAACGTGGCCGCGCCCAGCAACCCGAACACCCAGGCCTGCTGGACGAAGCTATCGGTGGGCACCAGCAGAATGGCGGCGCCGGCCAGGGTCAGGCCGCTGACGAACGAGCCGAACAGGAACATGCGCACCCACACCGGGTGCGACTGACGGTCGGGTATGGCCGAATCGAAGGCGGCCACCTGGATGACGCGCATGGCCACCAGCGCGGTCAGCCACACCAGCCACACGCTTACCAGCACGTAGTGCCGGGGCTCCCACAGCAGCCAGGCGCAAACCAGGCCGTTGGCGAGCATCAGCAAGGTGGGCAGCAAGGAGCCCTGGTACAGCAGGCGCGTGCGCTCTACCGCCAGTTGGGCGGCGTATTTGCGGCGTATATCCCGTTGCCCCTCCGTGGAAGCAGGACCTGAAGCAAGTGTCATAGGCAGTATTCTTATTAATGTGCTGAGCCTGAACGTGCACGGAGCATACACAAGCCCGGTGCCCTGCCACAGCCCCTGCGCACATAGATGGAAGAGGTTATTTATCGACCGCTCGAACGCCGGGTTTGCTCCAATCTTGTCCAGCACCCTAAAATGGCCGGATGCGCGATGACCTCTCCCTTCTGCTGAATTCCCTCAACGATGCCCAACGGCAGGCCGTAGCGGCCTCGGTTGGCCGTCAGTTGGTCCTGGCCGGTGCTGGTTCCGGTAAAACCCGAGTGCTGGTGCACCGTATCGCCTGGTTGATCCAGGTCGAACAGGCGTCCCCCCACTCCATCCTGTCGGTGACCTTCACCAACAAGGCCGCAGCCGAGATGCGCCAGCGTATCGAGCAGCTGATGGGTATCAACCCGGCCGGTATGTGGGTGGGCACCTTCCACGGCCTGGCGCACCGCCTGCTGCGGGCCCACTGGCAGGAAGCGAACCTGAACCAGAACTTCCAGATCCTCGACAGCGATGACCAGCAACGGCTGGTGAAGCGGGTGATCCGCGAGCTGGGCCTGGACGAACAACGCTGGCCGGCCCGCCAGGCGCAATGGTTCATCAACGGCCAGAAGGACGAGGGCCTGCGCCCGCAACACATCCAGGCCAGCGGCGACCTGTTCCTGGCCACCATGAAGTCGATCTACGAGGCCTACGAGGCTGCCTGCGCCCGCGCCGGTGTCATCGACTTCTCTGAACTGCTGTTGCGCGCCCTGGACCTGTGGCGCGACAACCCCGGCCTGCTGCAACACTACCAGCGCCGCTTCCGCCACCTGCTGGTGGACGAATTCCAGGACACCAACGCCGTGCAGTACGCCTGGTTGCGCCTGTTGGCGCAAGGCGGCGACAGCCTGATGGTGGTGGGCGACGACGACCAGTCCATTTATGGCTGGCGCGGCGCGAAAATCGAGAACATTCACCAGTACTCCGCGGACTTCCCCGATGTGGAAACCATCCGCCTGGAGCAGAACTACCGCTCCACCGCCGGCATCCTCAAGGCTGCCAACGCCCTGATCGCCAACAACACCGGCCGCCTGGGCAAGGAGCTGTGGACCGACGGCGGCGACGGCGAACCGCTGAGCCTGTACGCAGCCTTCAACGAACACGACGAAGCGCGCTACGTGGTGGAAACCATTGAAGCGGCGATCAAGACCGGCATGTCGCGCAGCGATATCGCCATCCTGTACCGCTCCAACGCCCAATCGCGGGTGCTGGAAGAGGCCTTGCTGCGCGAGCGCATCCCGTACCGCATCTACGGCGGCCAGCGCTTCTTCGAGCGTGCCGAAATCAAGAACGCCATGGCTTACCTGCGCGTGCTGGAAGGCCGTGGCAACGACTCCGCGCTGGAGCGCATCATCAACGTGCCGCCACGCGGCATCGGTGAGAAGACCGTCGAGGCCATCCGCGACCACGCCCGCCATTCCGAGATTTCCATGTGGGAA
Source organism: Pseudomonas sp. JC1203 (assembly GCF_056175065.1). Classification (NCBI taxonomy): domain Bacteria; kingdom Pseudomonadati; phylum Pseudomonadota; class Gammaproteobacteria; order Pseudomonadales; family Pseudomonadaceae; genus Pseudomonas; species Pseudomonas sp. JC1203. The sequence continues at coordinate 169,825 of NZ_JBWCAM010000001.1, read as the reverse complement.
TCCATGCGCCAGCTGGTGGCCAACAAGGGCCTGACCGGCCGCGCCGGCAACGCCTTGGGCGCTTTCATGGAGCTGATCGAGAACCTCGCCGCCAAGGTCATGGAAATGCCCCTGCACCTGATGACCCAGACGGTCATCGAGCAGTCGGGGCTGATCACCTATCACCAGGAAGAAAAAGGTGAAAAGGGCCAGGCACGGGTAGAAAACCTTGAGGAACTGGTCAGCGCCGCGCGCAACTTCGAGACCGCCCCCGAAGACGAAGAGTTGACCCCGCTGGCAGCCTTCCTCGGCCACGCGTCGCTGGAAGCCGGCGACACCCAGGCCGACGAGCACGAAGACAGCGTGCAGTTGATGACGCTACACAGTGCCAAGGGCCTGGAATTCCCCCACGTGTTCCTGGTGGGCATGGAAGAGGGCCTGTTCCCGCACAAGATGAGCCTGGAAGAGCCCGGCCGCCTTGAAGAGGAGCGGCGCCTGGCCTACGTGGGCATCACCCGTGCCATGCAGCAACTGGTGATGACCTACGCCGAGACCCGCCGCCTGTACGGCAGCGAGACCTACAACAAGGTATCGCGGTTCGTCCGCGAAATTCCCGGTGGGCTGATTCAGGAAGTGCGGCTGTCCAACAGTGTCAGCCGCCCGTTCAGCTCGGGCCAGAAGCAGAACTCCAGCAGCCTGTTCGGCGGCGCGGCCATCCCGCAGACCGAGTTCACCCTGGGCCAGCGCGTGGCACACTCGGTGTTCGGCGAAGGCGTGATCCTCAACTTCGAAGGCTCGGGCGCGCAGGCCCGCGTGCAGGTCAACTTCGCCGAAGGCAGCAAGTGGCTGATGTTGGGCTACGCCAAGCCCGCCGGGGGGGGCGCCCGGCCTGACGCGGCCAGCGCCCCCTGCTACGGTCTTTGTAGCAGCGGCCGCAGGCCGCGTCAGCGGGCACCCCACATCACGCGTGATTGTTTCCCCCTGTAAAAGCTCGAAACACTATGTCACTGGCCATGGCCTGCCCATCTGTGCAACATGGCTGCAGTGCAATCCACAACGGGAATTCCCTTATGCAACGTTTTCTCAGCATCGCCCTGGCGCTGTGCATCGGCCTGACGATGAGTATCGACGCCCACGCCAAGCGCTTTGGCGGCGGCAAGTCGTTCGGCAACGCGCCGACGCACCAGTCGGTCACCCCTTCTCCTTCCGGTGCTGCCGGTGCTGGTGCTGGTGCTGGCGCAGCAGGCATGGCCGGTCGTGCAGCCCCTGCTGCCGGTGGCGCCTCGAAATGGCTTGGCCCACTGGCCGGCATCGCCGCCGGTGGCCTGCTGGCCTCCATGTTCATGGGCGGCGGCTTCCAGGGCATGCAGATCTTCGACATCCTGATCATGGCAGTCATTGCCTTCGTGATCTTCCGCTTCATCGCCGCCCGTCGACGCAAGCAGCAGGAGCACCTGGCTCCAGCTGGCGCGCCGTTCCAGCGTGAAGCCTTCGAACAACCTGCGCAGCCGATCTTCGGCAGCTCGGGTGGCCAACCGGTTCGCCCGGTCATCAACGCCCCGGCCTGGTTCAACGAACAGAGCTTCCTGAACGCCGCCCGCAGCCACTTCGAAGCGCTGCAGCAGCACTGGGACGCCAACGAGATGGACAAGATCGGCGAGTTCGTCACCCCGCAAATGCTGCAGTTCCTGCGTCAGGAACGTGCCAGCCTGGGCGACGGCTTCCAGTCCACCATCATCGACAACCTGCAAGTGCAGCTCGACGGTGTGGACGATCGCGCCGACAAGACCATCGCCACCCTGACCTTCAGCGGCGTGTCCAAGACTTCGCGCTTTGACCAGGGCGAAGTGTTCAGCGAAAGCTGGAACATGGAGCGTCCGCAGGGCGACAACCAGCCTTGGCTGATTGCCGGGATTCGCCAGAACGGCTGATCCGCAGGTATTGCACGCCAGAACCCCGGCCCAGGCCGGGGTTTTTCATTTTTAACATTGCGAAAATATCCAGCTAATGTATAAACCGCACCGCGCAATTCGTTGAGAGGAAATACACCGTGGAAGAAGTGATCGAACAACTCCGGGAAGCCAATGAACCGGTACCCGTTCCACTCGAGTTGCCCGATGAGGACCAACTGGTCGAGGTTGAGGAACAACTGTTCATCAACATCCCGTTCGTCTTCAAGGAGTTCCTGCTGACCGTCAGCGACGTGGTCTACGGCAGCCTCGAGCCCGTGACCGTGACTGACCCACAGTCGCACACCTACCTGCCGGAAGTGGCAGCCAACGCCTGGGACATTGGTGTGCCGCGCGAGCTGATCCCGATCTGCCAGGACGGTGAAGACTACTACTGCGTCGAAGAAGATGGCACCGTGGTGCTGTGGTCCGGCGAAGAAGAGATCGTCACCGAGGAAAGCTGGGAATCGGTATGGCACTGGGCGCGGGACGTCTGGCTGGAAAGCTGATGCCGCTTGTGTAGGAGCCGACCTTGGTCGCGATTACTGGCACCTCGGTCTTCAGCCAGGCGCCATCGCGGCCAATGCCGGCTCCTACAAGTCAATGAGGCTCGGCGTTATTACCCAGGGTATCCAGCAACGCCACCTGCATGCGCGTGTGCACCCTGATGAACCAGCGCCACAGCACCGCCGCCACCGCCGCGGCCACCAGCCCCACCACTACCAGCAGCTCGCTGGTGGGCAGGATGCTGGCCGACAGCGCCGCCAGCAGCAGGAAAATCACCAGCAATGACACCAACGGGATGACCTCGGCCACCACTCGCCGCACCCGCTCGGTGTGCCGCCCGGCCATCTCCGGTTTTACCCCCATTTCCGCCAGCAGCATCGACAGTGCCTTGAGCTTGCGATAAGCGGCAATCAGGAACGCCAGCGACAGCAGCAACGCCGCGCCCCAGATCAATGCGTTGTGCCAGCGCACCTCGTTCACCCAACGCCCGAGGTACCCGGAGATAGGCTCGGCGAAGTACGCCGCACTGAAAAATATGCCCATCACCAGCGCCAGGTTCACACCCACCTGCAACAGAATCCGCCTGATCAGCGTCGCCAGCAGCGCCCCCTGCCCCTGCGGCTGAATGCTGCGCAGCCATTCGCCGTACAGTCCGAACACGCGCGCTACACGTACCGGTACCCAGCCGGCGAGTTTTTCCGACAGCGGGTCGGCGGCGCGAATCAGGTAGGGCGTGGACAAGGTGGTGAGCGCTGAAACCGCCACGGCCACCGGGTAGAGGAAATCGCTGGTCACCTGCAAGGTCATGCCCAGGGCGGCGATAATGAACGAGAACTCGCCAATCTGTGACAGCCCCATGCCCACCCGCAGCGAAGTTCGGCCGTCGTTGCCGGCCAGAAACGCGCCCAGCCCGCAGGAAATCATCTTGCCCAGCACTACGGCGATGGTGATGACCGCGATGGGCCAGGCGTATTGCACCAGGATAGCCGGGTCGATCATCAACCCGATGGCGACGAAGAAAATGGCACTGAACATGTCGCGGATCGGCTCGATCAGCCGTTCGATCTTCAGCAGCTGGCGCGACTCGGCCATGATCGCCCCGATCAGGAAGGCCCCCAGCACCATGCTGTACTCAAGCTTCACCACCAGCAGGCAGAAGCCGAAACACAGCCCCAGCACGGTCACCAGCAGCATCTCGTTGCTCTCGAACTTCGCCACGTAGGCCAGCAGCCTGGGCACCAGCAGAATGCCCACCACCAGCGCCACGATCATGAACAGCGACAGCTTGCCGACGGTGGAAAACACTTCGCCGGAGCTGACCGTGCCGCTGACGGCAATGCCCGAGAGCAGCGCAATGATGCCGATACCCAGGATGTCCTCAACGATCAGCACGCCGAAGATCAGCTGGGCGAAGCGCTGGTTCTTCATTTTCAGGTCGTTCAGCGCCTTGACGATGATGGTGGTCGAGGAGATCGCCAGGATGGCACCCAGGAACAGCGAGTCCATGGTGCTCCAGCCGAACCAGCGGCCAATCTCGTAGCCGATCCAGATCATCAGCACGATTTCCAGGAACGCGGCGATGAACGCCGTGGCCCCCACCTTGAACAGCTTGCGCAGGCTGAATTCCAGCCCCAGGCAGAACATCAGGAAGATGACCCCCAGCTCTGCCAAGGTCTTGATGGTGTCTTCGTCGTGGATCAAGCCGAATGGTGGTGTGTGCGGGCCAATGACGAAGCCGGCGACGATGTACCCCAGCACCACGGGCTGCCGCAGCCGATGGAAAATCACCGTGACCACCCCTGCAATCAGCATGATCACGGCCAGATCCTGGATGAAACTGATGGCATGCATGGGCCCGGCTCCTTTTCACGGTGTAACATCTCAAGCCTGAGGTTAACATCGTGAAACCTGCGGAAATGCCGGTGCAACAAGTGGAAACAGATCCGTTGGCCTGGCACCGCCAGGGCCGCGCGCGCTGTGACGTCCAGCCGGCAAACTACGTCCCGGAAGAGTGGGATTTTTCGCCCAGCGGGTAAGCACCAACATAGGTGGCGCCCCTTAACTACAGCAACATTACCGTGAGCGCACTATGGAACCCGGAAACGCCCAGTTGTCGATGACTGTTCTGATGACCCCGGACATGGCCAACTTTTCAGGCAATGTGCACGGCGGCACCTTGCTCAAGTACCTCGACGAAGTCGCCTACGCCTGCGCCAGCCGCTATGCCGGCCGTTACGTGGTGACCCTGTCGGTGGACCAGGTGATTTTCCGCGAGCCGATTCACGTCGGCGAGCTGGTGACCTTCCTGGCGTCGGTGAACTACACCGGCAACACCTCCATGGAAGTGGGCATCAAGGTGGTCACCGAGAACATCCGTGAACGTTCCGTTCGGCACACCAACAGCTGCTTCTTCACCATGGTGGCCGTCGACGACCAGCGCAAGCCTGCCCAGGTGCCGCGCCTGGAGCCGCAGACCAGCGAGGAGAAACGCCGCTTCGTGCAGGCCCAGCAGCGCCGCCAGATCCGCCAGGAACTGGAAAAGCGCTACCAGGACATCAAGGACGACGGGCTTTAAAACGCCAGGCGCTGCGCCTCGAAGCGCAGCCGCGGGTGCACGATGCGATCCTGGGCCCGCACCAGTTCAAGTTCGTAACTGGCACAGGCCTGGGTTTCCAGCAGCACTTCGTGCACGGCCGCAGCGGCAAACTCGAACGCCGCCACCTTGCTGTCGCCCAGCAGCAGGCGCGCCAGGAACAAGCCTGACGTCAGGTCGCCCACGCCTACCGGCTGGCGCGGGAAGGCCAGCAGCGGCCGGCGCAGGTGCCAGCTGCCTTCGGCAGTGACCAGCAGCATTTCGAAGTCCTCGGCGGCCTTGCCGGGGTAGGCCAGGTGCTTGACCACCACGGCCTTGGGGCCACGCGCAAGCAGCGCCCGGGCCATGCCCACGCAATCTTCCAGCGACTGCGCCAGCCGGCCACAGAAGGTGTTCAGCTCAAGCTGGTTCGGGCACACCAGGTCCGCCACCGCCACCGCTTCGTCGAGCAGGAAGTCGCTGACCTCGGCCGGCACGATGCAGCCCTTCTCCGGGTGGCCCATGACCGGATCGCACAGGTACAAGGCGTTGGGGTTGGCGGCCTTGACCTTGCGCACCACTTCCAGGATTGCCCGGCCCTGGGCCGCGCTACCCAGGTAGCCGCTGAGCACGGCGTCGCAGTTGCCCAGCTCACCAATCGTCGCAATCCCTTCCACCAGCGCCGGAATTTGCGCTGGGGCCAACACTTCTCCGGCCCACTGGCCATACTGAGTGTGGTTGGAGAACTGCACGGTGTTCAATGGCCATACGTTGACCCCCACCCGTTGCATGGGGAACACCGCGGCGCCGTTACCGGCATGGCCAAACACCACGTGCGACTGAATGGCGAGCAGGTGTGGAGTACGTTTCATGCAAATATCCCGCAGCGGTATCTGATTTTCGAGGGGCGCAGTATGGCGCCAAATACCGTCTGTACGACAGACCGAAGTCGCAGTTAAGCTGGGCACACCTAGTTGGAGCATTCCTCGATGTTTACCCTCGGAAATCTGTTTGTGCTGATGGTGCTGGGCGCAGGCGCTGCCTGGCTATGGCATAACCACGGCCTGCGCGAGCGGGCGCTGGAACGGGTCAAGCAGCACTGTGCCAAGCTGGACCTGGAATTGCTCGACGAGAACGTGGCCTTCAAGCGCTTCGGGTTCGTGCGCGATGCCAACGGCCGTCGCCGTTTTGCCCGTGTGTATAACTTTGAATTCACCGTGACCGGGGAGCAGCGCCACCCCGGTACCATCACCCAGTTCGGCGGCCACGCGGTGCAGATCGAGCTGGCACCCTACCCATTCGAGATCAAGACCCAGCCTACGGCCGAGGTCATCGAGATGGACCAGTGGCGGCAGGAGCACAAGCGCTGGCGGCCTTGAGCCACCACTCATCCCCCTGTGGATAATCATCCCACCAGGCATTCCCGCAGGCCCTGCTCCAGGGCCTGCTCATCCTGCGCATGATCGAAGATCAATTCCACGCGCGTATCCTTGCGCCACTCACTGGCTCGCCACCCCGGCGCAATTTTATCCACAGCGTTGAATGACAGCCATCCGCCGGCGCTGTGGACAACCCCTTTCGCCCGGCGCCACCGCGCTGTGGATAACCACACATCCAGCTTTTCCACATCGAAGACCCGGTCAGGGTGCCAGCGCCAGCCTACGCTCCACCCTCCTTCAGCGTTATGCACAGCCCGTAATGGGACATGGGGATCTATCCACAGAAATACGGGCTCAGAAGCTGGTTTCGGAAGCTTATCCACAACCCCAGGAACCGCTTCAACTGTTCTCAATTCGCTAATAGGCAGGAATCCAGCCTCTGTAAAATATATTGGAATATCAATAACTTGCGATTTTATCCACAATATTTTTTCCACAGGCAGGTCAGCGGATTTATTCACCACCACCAGCCCCATGCTGCTCAACGCCTGCTGCTGCGCGTCCGGTAAAAGTTGTCCACAGGCCAACGCTTGACCGTCCAGCACCATGACCGGTGGTTGCACGGCCAGCACCCCACGCCATGGCGCCTCCTTCAGCTGCGCCAGCAGTTGCAAGGGATGGCCCAAGCCAGATGGTTCGATGAACAGCCGATGCGGCTTTGCCTTGCGCAGCAAGCGCGCAAGGCCCACCTGGAAGGGCGCGCCGTTGACGCAGCACAGGCAGCCACCCGCCACCTCCCCCAGTGCGATACCATCGTCAGCAGTGCTCAACAACGCGGCATCCAGGCCGACCTCGCCGAACTCATTGATCAGTACCGCCCAGCGCTCCCCTGCTGGGCGCTGTGCCATCAACTGGCGGATCAGGCTGGTCTTGCCGGCGCCCAAAGGCCCGGCGATGACGTGAGTGGGTATGTTCTCAAGCATCATTGGTTTTCTTGAATGGAGGTAGGTGGATGCGTCTTTGGGGTGTGCTGGTGCTGAGCCTCGCCAGCAGTCAGGTCTGGGCCCAGGCCTGCGTGGTGCACAGCCATGCCGAGCGGCTCGACGTGAAGGTATGCCAGCAGAACCGCAACATACCGGAAAAGATGTTTCACGATGGTTTCTGCGAGCCGAACCTGCCCGGGCAGAAGGTCGAGGTACAGTTTGTCGACCAGTGCCCGGCGGGCGCGTTTGGTGTGTGCAGCAATGCCCATGTGGACAATATGCCCTATCGCCAGGATATCCACTATTACGGCGTGGCCAGCGACGCTGCCTACCTGGAGCCGTTCTGCGAACAGAAGAGCCAGGGCACCTGGCTCAAGCCCTGATCAGGCTGCGTCTTCGTGCCAGGGGCCGAACGGGTCGGGCAGCTGTTCCCACCCGCCTGCGCCCATGGCCATTTCCTCTTCGCTGAGCAGGCATTGGTCCAGCTCGGCATTCAGGCGGGCGAAGTCCACGCCCTGGCCGATGAACACCAGTTCCTGGCGGCAATCGCCGCTGTCAGCCTGCCAATGGGCCATGATCGACGCCGTGCTCTCGGCATCCTGAGGCCAATGCGCCTTGGGCACGAAACGCCACCAGCGCCCGGCAAAGCCATGGCGCACCAGGCCGCCAGCCTGCGACCAGCTGCCAGCTTCCTGGGGTTTGCTGGCCAGCCAGAAGAAGCCTTTTGAACGCAGCAGTTTGCCGTTCTGCCACGGGCTGTTGAGCCAGTCATAAAAGCGCTGCGGGTGGAACGGCCGGCGCGCGCGGTAGGCACCCGAGCTGATGCCGTATTCATCGCTTTCCGGCACGTGCTCGCCGCGCAACTCCTTCAGCCAGCCTGGCGCCTGGCTGGCACGGTCGAAGTCGAACAAGCCGGTATCGAGGATACGGCCCAACGGCACCTGGCCCATCACCATGGGCAGGATTTGCGCCTGGGCGTTGAGGCGCTGGAGGATTGCCATCAGCTCGTCCCTGTCGGCGCTGCTGATGAGGTCGATCTTGCTGATGAGGATGACGTCGGCGAACTCCACCTGCTCGATCAGCAGGTCGGTGATGGCCCGCTCGTCTTCTTCACCCAAGGTCTCGCCGCGGCTGGCCAGGCTTTCGGCAGCTTCGTAGTCGCGCAGGAAATTCACCCCGTCCACCACCGTCACCATGGTATCCAGGCGTGCCAGGTCCGCCAGGCTGCGGCCCTGTTCATCGCGGAAGGTGAAGGTCTCGGCCACGGGCAACGGCTCGGAAATGCCGGTGGACTCGATCAGCAGGTAATCGAAGCGGCCTTCGTCGGCCAGCCGGGCCACTTCTTCCAGCAGGTCTTCGCGCAAGGTGCAGCAGATACACCCGTTGCTCATCTCCACCAGTTTTTCTTCGGCGCGGTTGAGGCTCACATCACGTTGCACCTCGGTGCCGTCGATGTTGATTTCGCTCATGTCGTTGACGATGACCGCCACGCGCAGGTTGTCGCGGTTGCGCAGCACGTGGTTGAGCAAGGTGCTCTTGCCCGCGCCCAGGAAGCCTGACAGCACGGTGACGGGAAGACGATGGGGCATGGTTCGATTCCTCAGGGGCACCTGGTCTTGTGGAATGAACTGCCAGGCTATCCTGCAATGTTATATTATAACGTTGCAGGATAGCCAATACCGATTGTCTTCTCAGACGGTGCGCTGGGCCTTCTGCTCTTGCGCCCAGGCCACGAACGAGTCGCTTGGCGGGTTTTTCTGGAAGTAGGTGTTGATGCCGGCGAACAAGCGGTCGGCCACGGCCTGCTGATGGCGCGCGGTAACCAGGCGCTGCGCATCGCTGGCGTTGGAGATGAAGCCGGTCTCAACCAGGATGGACGGCACATCTGGCGATTTCAACACCGCGAAGCCAGCCTGCTCTACGCGGTTCTGGTGCAGGGTGGTGATGTCGGCCAGGCTGCCCAGCACCGTGTGGCCCAGCTGCAGGCTGGCGGCGATGGTGGCGTTCATCGACATGTCGATGATCACGTTGGCCAGCATCGGGTCCTTGTCCTTCAGGTTCAGCAGGCTGGCAGCACCGATCAGGTCGGCACCGTTTTCACGGTCGGCCATCATTCGGGCAGTGGCCGAGGTAGCCCCGTTCTCGGAAAGCGCGAACACCGAGGCGCCGGAGGCGGTGAGACGCGGCGCCGCATCGGCATGCACCGAGATGAACATGTCGGCATTGCGCTGGCGGGCAAAATCGACGCGCTTGCGCAGCGGCACATAGAAGTCGTCGTTGCGCACCAAGTGCACGGTGTAACCGTTTTCGCGCTTGAGGCGGCGCGCCAGCAGCTGGGCGATGGACAGCACCACGTCCTTCTCGCGCTCGCCCTTGCCGCCAATGGCGCCCGGGTCCTTGCCACCGTGACCGGGGTCGACCACCACCACGATGTCACGCTTGGGGTGGGGGCCACGGCTGGCCACCGCTTTCGGCGGCTCGACCGGCTCTGGCTCAGGCACTGGTGCGCTGGCCAGCACCGCCGGCGTGGCAACATGGTTGCCCTGGATCAGGTCCAGCACCAGGCGGTGGCCCTGCCCCTGCTGCGGGCCAAGCAGGAACGCGTTGGCCTGCATGGGCGCGTTGAGGTCAAAGACGATGCGCGTGTCGCCGTGGCCGAACGGGCCAGAGCGAATAGCCCGCACGCTGGTGCCGGCGAGGTTCAGGTGCGCCAGGTCGCCGCTGAGTTGGGCGCCTGCCACATCGACGATCAGCCGGTCAGGGGCCTGCAGGGTGAACGTCTTGAATTGCACCGGACCGCTCAGGTCGAACACTACGCGCAGCTTGTCGTTGCTGCGCCACAAGCGCGCGTCGCGCACCAGCGCCGCGGAGGCGCCAAATGGCAGTGCCAGCGTGGTGCTGGCCAGGATGAAGGTGAGCAGTTGGCGTCTATGCATGGCGGATCTTCATCAAAGGAAGTTACAATTTTCGCATCGTTATAATATAACATGCGGAATGTCGCCAAAGATGAAATAGCGCAGGCACAGGGTCCGCATGCTGGCGACTCTAAACCGGGCATGCGGGGTAGATCATGAAATTTTCTACATCTGAGTGTTCCACGTGGAACCCTGTAGCAGCGGCCGAAAGGCCGCGTCCTGAGTGCCTCCAAGTTGGGTGACAGATTGGGGACGCAGCCTTCGGCAGCTGCTACGTGTTCATGGGCGTGGGCGCACGGTGCCGCAGTCGTTGCCCAACCACACAGCGCGGGTTTCCATACTGCCTTTTTGCTGGGTACCGGTGGCATTGAAGGTACCGCTTACCTTGGTCAGGAATTCACGCTGGCTGAGGAATGTGGCCTGGCCACTGCCCTGAGCTTTGGGGCAGCTGAAGCGGAAATCCCAGACGTTGCCGTGGCGGGCAGTGATCTGCTGGGTGCAGCCCGACTGCGGGTCTTGCAAGGGGATGTTGTCGGACTGCACCTGCGCCTGGGTCAGGCAGCTACGAATGCCCTTGCCACCGACACTGATGCCCTGCTTGGCCATGGCCTGCTCGACCATGGCTTTCTGTTCCGGCGCCAGCATCTGCATCTGCCCCAGCATCACGTTGAGGTCAGGCAAAGCGCTGCCGTCCACCTGCATGTTGCTGGTGGTCAGCTCCCACAAGCCCGGTTGAAGCATTTGCGCCTGCACGAGGGGCGCCGACAGACACAGGGCCAAAGCCACAGCCGGCAAACGAATCTTCATGGATAACTCCTGGGGTGGGCCAGTCTTGGCTGGATGATGATACTTGGATGCTGGTTTGCCGATTGCGTTGCATGCTGAATTATTTCGAGACAACCCGGGCTGAACGTGGTCTGTTAAGCACAACGCATTCGGGAGCAACGCTGCGCATGGATTATCACAGCCCCTGGTTTTTTGGCTACCTGTTTGGTCTTGTCCACTTGCTCGGTGTCATCGCCGCCATTCACGCAGTGTTCACCGTACGCACGGCCCAGGGTTCAATTGCCTGGGCGCTGTCGTTGGTCTTCGTGCCGTATCTCACGCTCATCCCTTATCTGGTATTCGGCCGCAGCACCTTCGATGCCTACATCGAAGCACGGCGCCAGGCCAACCGCGAGATGCACAAGGCCATTGCCGACCTGGACTGGCGCCCATGGGTCGAGGAAGCGTTGACCGCGCGCAACTCCAGTTCCTACGCGGCTCTACGCGCCATGCCCAAGCTGGGCCGCATGCCATGCCTGGCCAACAACCAGGTGGGCCTGCTGATCAATGGCAAGGCTACCTTCGATGCCATCTTCGCCGCCATACGCGAGGCCCGCGAAGTAGTGCTGGTGCAGTTCTTCATCATCCATGACGACCAGATTGGCCGCGCCTTGCAGGCGCTGTTGCTGGAGAAAGCTGCGCAAGGCGTGCAGATCTACGTGCTGTACGACAGCGTCGGCAGCCACGCTCTTCCCCACGATTACAGCGACGTGCTGCGCAAGGGCGGTGTGAAGATCCGAGCGTTCGCCACCCGCAGCGGCTGGCTCAACCGCTTCCAGGTGAACTTCCGCAACCACCGCAAGATCGTCGTGGTGGATGGCGTGGTGGGTTTCATCGGTGGCCATAACGTGGGTGACGAATACCTGGGCGGCAACCCGAAACTGTCGCCTTGGCGCGATACCCACATTCGCATCACGGGGCCAGTGGTGGCCTGCTTGCAGGAGTCCTTTGCCGAAGACTGGTTCTGGGCTTCGCGCAAGTTGCCACCGTTGATCCTGCCCGACACCTACGAAGACGGCGGCGTGCTCTGCCAGGTGCTGGCCAGCGGCCCCGCCGACCCACAGGAAACCTGCTCGCTGTTCTTCGTCGAAGCCATTCACGCGGCCACCGAACGGGTGTGGATAACCAGCCCCTATTACATCCCTGACGAGGCGGTGTTCGCGGCCCTGCGCCTGGCAGTGTTGCGCGGTGTGGACGTACGTATCCTGCTGCCCTCACGCCCGGACCACAAGGTGGTGTACGCCGCCTCCAGCCTGTTCGCCTTCGAAGCGGTACGTGCCGGAGTACGCATGTTCCGCTACGGGCCCGGCTTCCTGCATCAGAAGGTGGTGTTGGTGGACAACGAGATCAGCGCCATCGGCAGTGCCAACATGGACAACCGCTCGTTCCGGCTGAATTTCGAGATTATGCTGCTGACGGTCGACAGCGTATTTGCAGGCCAGGTGGCGGAAATGCTTGAGGCGGACTTTGCCCTGTCACGGGAGATTACCGTGGAGGACAGCCGCCACACGCATCAACTGCAGAAGTTGGGCATGCGCATCGCCAGGCTGATTTCTCCCATCCTGTGATGCGCCCCCCCGAGGGCTTAGCGGTACAAGTCCTCACGTGTCCATGGCAACCCGTGGGTACCGTCGGAATAGGCCTTCACCGACAGGATCTGATGGATGTTGATCCAGCCACGGGCGAAGGCGTAGGAGCAGCCCGCCAGGTACAGGCGCCAGATGCGCAGGGCTTGCTCCGGCACCATGGCCGCCGCCTTGTCGAGATTGGCCTCCAGGCGCTTGCTCCAGTAGTCCAGGGTCTTGGCGTAATGCAGGCGCAGGCTTTCGACGTCAACCACCTCGAAGCCGGCTTCACTGATACGCGCCGACATCATCGCCATGTGCGGCAGCTCGCCATGGGGGAACACGTAGCGCTCGATGAACTCCCCTGCCCCGCGCCCTACCGGCCGGCCGTCGGTATGCTTGGCGGTAATCCCGTGGTTCATGACCAGGCCACCTTCGCGCACGGCACCGAACAGACGCTCGCAATACACCTGCAGGTTGGCATGGCCCACGTGCTCGAACATGCCCACGCTGACCACCTTGTCGAAGCGGCCGTCCTGGGGAAGGTCGCGGTAGTCGAGCAGCTGCAGCTCCACCAGATGGTCGAGGCCCTCGGCCTTGACCCGCTCACGCGCCAGCTTCAGTTGCTCCTTGCTCAGGGTGATACCGAATACCCGGGCACCGTACTCACGCGCGGCATAGCGCGCCAGCCCGCCCCAACCACAACCCACGTCCAGCAGATAATCGCCGGCCTGCAGGCGCAGCTTGCGGCACAGGTGCTCGAACTTGGCGTGCTGGGCCTGCTCCAGGGTTTCGGTGCCGGTCTGGAAATAGGCGCAGGAATAGGCCATGTCCTGGTCCAGCCATAGCTGGTAGAACTCGTTGGACAGGTCGTAGTGGTAGGAAATGGCAGCGGCGTCAGTGTCCTTGTCATGGACGGTGCGAATCGGCTGGTTGCCGTCATCGTCATCCACCAAGGCCTGGCTGAGCTCGTCACATACCCGAATTACCTCACCGATCGAACCTTCCATTTCCAGCTTGCCTTCGACGAAGGCGGTGCCCAGCAGATCAAGGCTCGGGTGAGTGAACTGAGTCACCAGCTGTGGGTCTTTCACCACGATAGTGACGCTGGGCGCAGGGCCCAGGTTGAACTCATGACCATCCCAGAGTCTCAGGCGCAGCGGTAGCTGAAGATTCTGTAAGGCCGGTGGTAATTGCGCGAGCATGTGTTTAACCCCCCTAAGTCAGACTTCTCTGAAATTAGGGTAGTCCAGAATTTGGCGCTGTCATGGGCTTCACGACTATGGTCTTAGACCATGCTGCGGATTTTTGTAGGTTTTCTTACGTTACATATTGTTTCGTTGCTTACTATCCACGCTCCCCTTGCAGCAGCGGCCGCCAGGCCGCGTCACCTGCACTGCAGTCAGCGCAGGCTTGGACGCGGCCTGGCGGCCGCTGCTACGGGGGTGGTTACTCTACGGTTACCGATTTCGCCAGGTTGCGCGGCTGGTCGACGTCGGTGCCTTTCAGCACGGCCACGTAGTACGACAGCAGCTGCAGCGGAATGGTGTAGAGGATCGGCGCCAGGGCATCGAGGATGTGCGGCATGGCGATCACGTGGGTGCCAGGGCCGTCGCGGAACTCGGCCTGGGCATCGGCGAAGACAATCAACTCACCCCCACGGGCGCGGACTTCCTGCAGGTTGGACTTGAGCTTCTCCAGCAGTTCGTTGTTCGGCGCCACGGTAACGATCGGCATGTCCTTGTCCACCAGCGCCAGCGGGCCGTGCTTCAACTCGCCTGCCGGGTAGGCCTCGGCGTGAATGTAGGAGATTTCCTTAAGCTTGAGCGCTCCTTCCATGGCCACCGGGAATTGCGCGCCACGGCCCAGGAACAGGGTGTGGTGCTTCTCGGCGAACAGCTGGGCAACCTTCTCCACGGTGCCATCCATGGCCAGGGCTTCACCCAGGCGAGTTGGCAGGCGACGTAGTTCTTCCACAAGCTCGGCTTCCACACCGGCTTCCAGGGTGCCACGCACCTGGCCCAGGGACAGGGTCAGCAGCATCAGCGCCACCAGCTGGGTGGTGAAGGCCTTGGTGGAAGCCACGCCGATTTCCGGGCCGGCCTGGGTCAGCAGGGTCAGGTCCGACTCGCGCACCAGCGAGCTGATGCCCACGTTGCAAATGGCCAGGCTGCCAAGGAAACCCAGCTCCTTGGCATTGCGCAGGGCTGCCAGGGTATCGGCGGTTTCACCCGACTGGGAGATCGACACGAACAGCGTGTCGGGTTGCACCACTACGCGGCGGTAGCGGAACTCACTGGCCACTTCCACCTGGCACGGAATACCGGCCAGGCCTTCGATCCAGTAACGCGCGACCATGCCGGCATGGTAACTGGTGCCACATGCAACGATCTGCACGTTGCGCACCTTGGCGAACAGCTCGGCGGCTTGCGGGCCGAACGCCTGTACCAGCACCTGCTCCTGGCCCAGGCGGCCTTCCAGGGTGCGCTGCACCACTTTAGGCTGCTCATGGATTTCCTTGAGCATGAAGTGACGGAACTCGCCCTTGTCGGCAGCCTCGGCACCTTCGTGATACTGCACGGTGTCGCGCTGCACTGGTTGGCCTTCGGCGTTCCAGATGCGCACTGTTTCGCGAGTAATCTCGGCGATGTCGCCCTCTTCCAGATACATGAAGCGGTCGGTGACCTGGCGCAGGGCCAGTTGGTCGGAGGCCAGGAAGTTTTCCCCCAGGCCCAGGCCGATGACCAGCGGGCTGCCGCTGCGGGCGGCTAGCAGGCGGTCAGGCTGCTTCAGGCTGATGGCAGCCAGGCCGTAGGCGCCGTGCAGTTCCTTGACCGTAGCCTTGAGTGCGTCGCTCAGGTCAGGCAGGGTCTTGAGGTAGTGGTGCAACAGGTGCGCGATCACTTCGGTATCGGTGTCCGAGCTGAACACGTAGCCCATGCCCTTCAGGCGGTCACGCAGCGCCTCATGGTTTTCGATGATGCCGTTGTGCACCACGGCTACCTCATCACTGGAAAAGTGCGGGTGCGCATTGCGCTCGCTTGGCGCGCCATGGGTGGCCCAGCGGGTGTGGGCAATGCCCAGCTGGCCAGCCAACGGGTCGGCGGCCAGTGCGGCTTCAAGCTCGGCGACCTTGCCCACGCGGCGGCGACGCTGCAGCGAACCGGTGTTGGTGTACAGCGCCACGCCGGCACTGTCGTAACCACGGTACTCCAGGCGCTTCAGGCCTTCGAGCAGGATGGCGGTGATATTACGCTCGGCGATGGCGCCAACGATTCCACACATGGTTTGTTCTCCTAGCTTGCGGCGGCGCAGATGAGGTTGATACCGCGGGCCTGAATCTGTTCGCGTGCCTCGGTGGGCAGGCGATCATCGGTAATAAGGGTATGGACACTGCTCCAGGGCAGTTCCAGGTTGGGGATCTTGCGGCCGACCTTGTCGGACTCCACCATCACAATCACTTCACGCGCCACGTCCGCCATCACGCGGCTCAAGCCGAGCAATTCATTGAAGGTGGTGGTACCACGTTCAAGGTCAATGCCATCGGCACCAATGAACAGCTGGTCGAAATCGTACGAGCGCAGCACCTGTTCGGCGACCTGGCCCTGGAACGATTCAGAGTGCGGGTCCCAGGTGCCGCCGGTCATCAACAGCACCGGTTCGTGCTCCAGCTCGCTGAGGGCGTTGGCCACGTGCAGCGAGTTGGTCATCACCACCAGCCCGGGCTGGTGCCCGAGCGCGGGAATCATGGCGGCGGTAGTGCTGCCGCTGTCGATGATGATGCGCGCGTGCTCGCGAATCTTGTCCACAGCCGCGCGGGCGATGGCCTGCTTGTGGACAGAAACGCTCTGCACGCTCTCGGCCATCATTTCCTGCGGCACCGGCACTGCCCCGCCATAACGGCGCAGCAGCAGCCCATGGGTCTCCAGGGCGGCCAGGTCCTTGCGAATGGTGACCTCGGAAGTCTCGAAGCGACGGGCCAATGCGTCGACGCTCACCTCGCCCTGTTCGTTGAGCAAGGCAAGGATATTGTGACGGCGCTGCGGCGTGTTGCGTTTCGACATGGCGGCTTTTAAGTTTCGATTCGAAAGATAACGGAAGCAATCAAAACCTATCGGCCGGTTTTCGTCAAGTGAACAGTGCATCAGCCTGACGGCGGGCGGTTCATCTTGAGTTATCCACAAACCATGAAACAGCTCGACGCAAAGCTTGCCTTGCTGCGGGGCGAACTTGGGAAACGTCCTACTTACGGGCGATGACCACGGGCTTACCGTAGGCAGACTGCCAATCATGGCTGCCCCAACCATCGTGGAAAAGGATCACCCAATGCCTGCAGCGTCGCCGACCCTGTACACCAACGAAGCTTCTGCTGAATATCTTGTCACCCTCGACAGCAGCCCTTTTACCGAGGAGCAATTAGCGGGTTTCAACGAAGAGGCCATGGCGGTTGTCGATGAACAGCGGGCCTACGCCCTCGCCCATCCGCCCGTGGCTATCTACCGGGTGGCGACCGAGGGCAGCCAGAGCCGTGAAGGTGGGGTGATTCAACGCGCCACCGGTGCCATGAAGATCGCACTGGAAAACGGTGTGCAGGTAGCCGTTGCGCAGAAAGGTGATTGCGTCGTGTACAGCGACGGCACTACCGCGCAGATCGTTACAGCCTCGGGCGAGGGCAACAGCCATTTCGCGCTGGTGGGCAGCCAGCTCGACAACGGCGACGAAATTATCAACACCCCCCAAGCCGCATTTCTGATCATCGTGCGTCAGGGGGTGCCTGTGCCTGAAGGTTTCCTGCCAGCGTTCAAACGCTGATTCGTAGCGCCTTGGCCAACTGCACAGGAAAAGGGGAACGCAATGAGTGACGGATATTTTATTGGCCGTGGTGACAAGACCAGCTGCGGCGGTGAGGTGCTGGACGGCGACGACCGGGTGAACATGTTCGGCCTGCTGCATGCCCGTGAAGGTGACCGGGTGTCTTGCGGCGCCAACGGCGGTATCTACCGGATTGTGGGGGGCGTGTCCTTCATCGATAGCCATGGCAAGCTGGTGGCGGGCACGCTGGACAGTTTCAGCGACTGCCCCTGCAGGGCGCGGCTGATTCCCTCGGTGTTCACGGCAAGCTATCGAAACGAGAGCACGCGTGCCATGGCGTCCAGGCCGCCGGCTGAACCAGCTTCCTCAAGCATTGCAGAACGCCCGGGCACACCCTCCTCCATCCCGTCCCCAGCTTACCGGCCCCTGAATGCTGTCAGCCAGCTGGAACCTCAGGAGCCAGGTTTTTATGTTGTGCCTCAGAGCACTACCCGCGAAGCCCTCGAAGCCGACCTCTTCCCCAGCCGCAATGCGGCCGTGATGAGCAAATTCCGCGCGCTCAACCCCAACGTTGCCGAGGTAAAAGCCGGCTCGATGATAGTGCTGAGCGACCCCAACAACACCACCTGCAGCTACCAGGAAGCCCAGTTGATGCAGGCTGCGCACCAGGTCACCTCAGCCCTGGAGCCCCTGACATCCGAAAAGGCCAACTTCCAGTTCAAGCACGGTGCGGAAATCGCCAGCTTCATTGGTGAGACATCCACTTGGCTGGGCGTGAGCGCGGTGATCATGGAAAAGCACCTGGGCAACCTGCGGGACACACTCCAGGCCATGGAGCGTTTGCATCAGGAAAGTTACCGGCGGCACGGCAACCTTAAATCACCGCAGTTCCTGTCAGAGCGCAAGCAGCTGCTTGCCAAGCTGGATTCGCACCTGCTGAATTCCACCCGCTTGCGGGGCCAGACAAGTTTGGGCGATCACCCCAAGTTGAAGACGGCGTTGGGTATTTCCAGCCGGAGCCTGGTGCATCACTGGAACAAGGCTGGTGCGCCGGGGCAGATACCGGGGTATGCGACTCATGTGGATAAGGTTAGTCGTGCTGCTAAATATATGACTGCAGGAGGGTATATCGGGATCGGGCTGGGAGGCATTTCTTCGCTGCTGGCTATTCAGCAGGTGTGTAATGGGGATTCTGGGTTGGCATGTAGGAAGATCAAGTTTACTGAAGGAGGAAAATTTGGTGTGTCTACCATGGGCGGTGTATTAGGCGGCGAAGTGGCGAAATCCGCTAGCGGGCCTATTTGTATAGCCCTTGGCGTTTCCACAGGCATCGCGGGAGTTGCTTGCGTTGTTGCAATAGTAGGAACAGGGGCCTGGATGGGTACAACTTTAGGAGGCATTGGCGGCGAGTTCGCTGGTGAACAGCTCTATGAAGCTACGTTGCCATGATCAATATTGACAGTTGGAATCGATGGGCCGTGATCTCCTTCACAGGCGGCCCTATGATTTTAGGCATAGTGAATATCGCCTACACTTATTATCTAAGACGGTGCCATCTGGATGACATGCTCAAAGCTCTGGAAAACAGTCGCTACGTGTACATATGGGGGGAAAGTTTGAAGAAGCAGGGCCTGATAGGTACAGGTCTTGTAATTGCAAAAATTGCTCAGATCGTCGTTTGGCCGAAGTCGTCACTTAAAATTGGCGAACTAGATGCTACTGACCTCCACAACTTCCCTGTTCACTTTAAGCGTTTATTGAAAATAAAGCTGGCGATAATAATATTTGGGAGTATATGGATTGTAGCTGCGTATATATTTATAAAAGTACGCTAATGGATGCATCGGATTTTTAACAGCGCCGAATCATGACTAGCATTGACGGCTGCGTTAGCCTCCAACCTTTGGGCCAAGCGTCAGGCTTATCCCCATTCCCAAATATTCACTCACCATCCAGGCTCAGCGTGAGAAGCAGGCGCCGTTTAAAGCTCAAACGGTACCTGCCCCCACGCCTCACCAAGCGAACGCCCAGCCCAGCTGTGGATAACTCAAGACTTCTTGATCTTCACCGGCCGCTTCCAGCCATCAATATTACGCTGGCGTGCACGCCCTACCGCGAGCTGAGCTTCCGCTACATCCTGGGTAATGGTCGAACCCGCCGCAGTCGTAGCACCTGCCTTGATATCCACAGGCGCCACCAGCGAGTTGTTGGTGCCAATGAACGCATCCTCGCCAATGACTGTGCGCCACTTGTTCGCGCCATCATAGTTGCAGGTGATCACCCCGGCACCGATGTTGCTGCGCGCGCCGATGTCGGCATCGCCCAGGTAGGCCAGGTGGCCGGCCTTGGCGCCCGCGCCCATGTGCGCGTTCTTTAGTTCGACGAAGTTACCCACATGGGCGCCCTGGTCCATTACGGTACCCGGGCGCAAGCGTGCGAATGGGCCGGCATCGCTGCCCTCGCCCATCACTGCACCGTCCAGGTGAGTGTTGGCCTTGAGGGTAACGCCTTTGCGCAGGGTGCTGTCCTTGATGTAGCAGTTCGGGCCGATGACCACGTCGTCCTCGATGACTACCTTGCCTTCAAGAATGACGTTGACGTCGATCAGCACGTCGCGGCCCACGGTGACTTCACCGCGCACATCGAAACGCGCCGGGTCGCGCAGGGTCACGCCCTGGGCCATCAGGCGGCGGCCTTCACGCAATTGATAGTGGCGCTCCAGCTCCGACAGCTGGCGACGGTCGTTGGCGCCCTGCACTTCCATGGCGTCCAGCGGCTGCTCGGTGGCAACCACCAGGCCGTCGCCCACTGCCATGGCGATGACGTCGGTGAGGTAATACTCGCCCTGGGCATTGTTGTTGGACAGCCGCCCCAGCCATTCGGCCAGGCGCTTGCCCGGCACTGCGAAAATGCCGGTGTTGCCTTCCTTGATGGCGCGCTGTGCGTCGGTGGCATCCTTGTGTTCGACGATGGCGCTGACCTTGCCGGCGCCATCACGCACGATGCGGCCATAGCCGGTGGGGTCGGCCAGGTTCACGGTCAGCAGCCCCAGCTGGTCCGGGGTCACCAGCGCCAGCAGGCGTTGCAGGGTGTCGACTTCGATCAGCGGCACGTCACCGTAGAGAATCAGCACCGTTTCGGCGGTGATGTTCGGCACGGCCTGGGCCACGGCGTGGCCGGTACCCAGTTGCTGGGCCTGCAGCACGAAATTCAGGTCCGGGGCCGCCAGGCGTTCGCGCACCAGCTCCGCGCCATGGCCGATGACCACATGAATGCCTTGGGGCGAAAGCTGCCGGGCGCTGTGGATAACATGGCCGAGCATGGAATTGCCCGCCACCGGGTGCAGGACCTTGGGAATGGCCGAACGCATGCGGGTGCCCTGGCCTGCGGCGAGAATGACGATATCGAGAGACATTGAGTGGCTACCAATCCGGGCTGGTCGGCGAATGCGACCGGGAGATGAAAAGCGGAAAAAGAAAAAGGGTAGCCGAGGCTACCCTTTTTCTCAATCGCTCAAAAGTTGCGGCTTATTTGCCGAACTTCTTGCGGATCTGCTGAACGGTACGCAGCTGCGCAGTGGCCTCGGCCAGGCGTGCCGCAGCAGCGCCGTAGTCGAAGTCCGCGCCTTGCTCGTTCAGGGCCTTCTGGGCAGCCTTGACGGCTTCCTGAGCAGAGGCTTCATCCAGGTCGGCAGCGCGCTGCACGGTGTCGGCCAGGACCTTCACCATGTTCGGCTGAACCTCGAGGAAACCACCGGAGATGTAATACACCTCCTCGTCTCCACCCTGCTTGATCAAGCGGATCGGACCTGGCTTCAGATTGGTGAGCAACGGTGCGTGGCCCAGGGCAACGCCCAGGTCACCCAGTTCACCGTGTGCAATCACCATCTCGACCAGACCGGAGAAGATTTCCCCTTCCGCGCTGACGATATCGCAATGGACTGTCATAGCCATCTGCTTGCCTCAACCTGATTAGCGCCCGTTGCCGGGCGCCAGGATTACAGTTTCTTGGCTTTCTCGATCGCTTCTTCGATGCCGCCGACCATGTAGAACGCTTGTTCTGGCAGGTGGTCGTAGTCACCGTTGAGGATGCCTTTGAAGCCAGCAATGGTGTCTTTCAGGGAAACGTATTTGCCCGATGCACCAGTGAAGACTTCAGCCACGAAGAACGGCTGCGACAGGAAGCGCTGAATCTTACGAGCGCGGGTAACGAGTTGCTTGTCGGATTCCGACAGCTCGTCCATACCCAGGATCGCGATGATGTCTTTCAGCTCTTTGTAACGCTGCAGCACGTACTGAACGCCACGAGCGGTGTCGTAGTGTTCCTGGCCGATGACCAGTGGGTCCAGCTGGCGCGAAGTCGAGTCCAGTGGATCGACCGCTGGGTAGATACCCAGGGAGGCGATGTCACGGGACAGTACGACGGTGGCGTCCAAGTGGGCGAACGTGGTGGCTGGCGACGGGTCAGTCAGGTCGTCCGCAGGTACGTATACAGCTTGTACCGAGGTGATCGAACCGGACTTGGTCGAAGTGATGCGCTCTTGCAGAGTGCCCATCTCTTCAGCCAGGGTCGGCTGGTAACCTACGGCCGATGGCATACGACCCAGCAGTGCCGAAACTTCGGTACCGGCCAGGGTGTAACGGTAGATGTTGTCGACGAACAGCAGAACGTCGTTACCTTCGTCACGGAATTTCTCGGCCATGGTCAGGCCGGTCAGCGCTACGCGCAGACGGTTGCCTGGTGGCTCGTTCATTTGACCGTAGACCAGGGCAACCTTGTCCAGAACGTTGGAGTCCTTCATCTCGTGATAGAAGTCGTTACCTTCACGAGTACGCTCACCCACACCGGCGAACACGGAGTAACCGCTGTGTTCCATCGCGATGTTACGGATCAGTTCCATCATGTTTACGGTCTTGCCTACACCGGCACCACCGAACAGACCAACTTTACCGCCTTTGGCGAACGGGCAGACCAGGTCGATAACCTTGATGCCGGTTTCCAGCAGATCGTTGCCACCAGCTTGCTCGGCGAACGAAGGAGCGGGTTGGTGGATACCACGACGCTCTTCTTCACCGATCGGGCCAGCTTCGTCGATCGGGTTGCCCAGGACGTCCATGATACGGCCCAGGGTCGCTTTACCGACTGGTACCGAGATTGGCGCCTTGGTGTCGACAACGTCCAGGCCGCGTTTCAGGCCTTCGGTCGAACCCATTGCAATAGTACGAACCACGCCGTCGCCCAGCTGTTGCTGAACTTCCAGAGTGGTTGGCGCGCCTTGAACATTCAGCGCGCTGTAGATGCTCGGTACGCTGTCACGTGGAAATTCCACGTCGATGACGGCGCCGATGATTTGAACGATACGTCCGCTACTCATAGCAGGATCCTCTGAATATTTGAACCGTTAAACCGCGGCAGCGCCGCCGACGATTTCCGAGATCTCTTGGGTGATCGCAGCCTGACGCGCCTTGTTGTAGACCAGCTGCAATTCGCTGATCAGGTCGCCGGCGTTGTCGGTGGCGTTCTTCATCGCGATCATCCGCGCAGCTTGTTCAGCCGCGTTGTTCTCAACCACCGCCTGGTAGACCTGCGACTCCACGTAGCGAACCATCAAGCCGTCCAGCAGCTCCTTGGCGTCGGGTTCGTAGAGGTAGTCCCAGTGGTGCTTGAGCTCTTGATCCGGGGTTGCGACCAACGGAATCAATTGCTCGACCGTTGGCTTTTGCGTCATGGTATTCACGAACTTGTTGGACACCACGGACAGGCGATCAATACGGCCATCCAGGTAGGCATCCAGCATCACCTTGACGCTGCCGATCAGATCATTGATCGATGGCTCTTCGCCCAGGTGGCTGATCGCTGCAACGACGTTGCCGCCAAAGCTGCGGAAAAACGCCGCACCCTTGCTGCCAACCACGCACAGATCGATCTCGACGCCGCGCTCGCGGTTTACCGCCATGTCCTTGACCAGGGCCTTGAACAGGTTGGTATTCAAGCCGCCGCACAGACCACGGTCACTGCTCACTACCACATAACCGACGCGCTTTACTTCGCGATCGATCATGAAGGGGTGGCGGTATTCCGGGTTGGCGTTGGCCAGATGACCAATCACCTGGCGGATATGCTCCGCGTAAGGACGGCTGGCTGCCATGCGCATTTGAGCCTTGCGCATTTTGCTGACCGCCACTTTTTCCATGGCGCTGGTAATTTTTTGCGTGCTTTTGATGCTCGCAATCTTACTGCGAATCTCTTTTGCGCCTGCCATGTAACACCTATCAGGTTAGCAAGCGGGAGCCTCGCGGCTCCCGCTGCGGCTTACCAGGTTTGGGTGGCCTTGAACTTCTCGATACCGGCTTTGATGCCAGCGTCGATTTCGTCATTGAAGTCACCCTTCACGTTGATCTTCGCCATCAAATCGGCGTGATCGCGGTTGAAGTAAGCAATCAGGGCCTGCTCGAAGCTACCGATCTTGGCGATTTCGACGTCAGTCAGGAAACCACGCTCAGCGGCGTACAGCGACAGCGCCATGTCCGCGATGGACATAGGAGCGTATTGCTTCTGCTTCATCAGCTCGGTAACGCGCTGACCGTGCTCCAGTTGCTTGCGGGTGGCTTCGTCCAGGTCAGAAGCGAACTGGGCGAATGCAGCCAGTTCACGGTACTGAGCCAGAGCGGTACGGATGCCACCGGACAGCTTCTTGATGATCTTGGTCTGAGCGGCACCACCCACACGGGATACCGAAACACCGGCGTTCACTGCAGGGCGGATGCCCGAGTTGAACATGGCCGATTCCAGGAAGATCTGACCGTCGGTGATGGAAATCACGTTGGTCGGAACGAACGCGGAAACGTCGCCAGCCTGGGTTTCGATGATCGGCAGTGCGGTCAGGGAACCGGTCTTGCCAGTCACTGCACCGTTGGTGAACTTCTCAACGTACTCTTCCGAAACGCGCGATGCACGCTCCAGCAGACGGGAGTGGAGATAGAACACGTCACCTGGGTAGGCTTCACGGCCTGGTGGACGGCGCAGCAGCAGGGAAATCTGGCGGTAAGCCACTGCTTGCTTCGACAGATCGTCATAAACGATCAGCGCGTCTTCACCGCGGTCACGGAAGAATTCACCCATGGTGCAGCCGGAGTACGGCGCCAGGTATTGCAGTGCGGCGGATTCCGAAGCGCTGGCGGCAACAACGATGGTGTTGGCCAGGGCGCCGTTCTCTTCCAGCTTGCGCACGATGTTGGCGATGGTCGATTGTTTCTGACCGATTGCCACGTACACGCAGAAGATGCCGCTGTTTTTCTGGTTGATGATCGCGTCGATCGCCATGGCGGTCTTGCCGATCTGGCGGTCACCGATGATCAGCTCACGCTGGCCACGGCCGACAGGGATCATGGCGTCAACCGACTTGTAGCCAGTCTGTACAGGCTGGTCTACCGACTTACGCCAGATCACGCCCGGTGCAACTTTCTCGACCGCGTCGGTCTCGGTGTTGCCCAGTGGACCTTTGCCATCAACAGGGTTACCCAGTGCGTCGACTACGCGACCCAGCAGTTCCTTACCAACCGGAACCTGCAGGACGCGGCCAGTGCACTTGGCGCTCATGCCTTCGGCCAGGGACTGGTAAGCACCGAGGATAACGGCACCTACGGAGTCCTGCTCCAGGTTGAGGGCCATACCGAAGACGCCGCCCGGAAACTCGATCATCTCGCCGTACATGACGTCGGCCAGACCGTGAATCCGCACGATACCGTCAGATACGCTGACGACAGTGCCTTCGTTACGGGCTTGGGAGGTCACATCGAGCTTGTCGATGCGGCCCTTGATAATTTCACTTATTTCGGAAGGATTGAGTTGCTGCATTGCTCTGCTGCCCCTTCAAACTCAAGATTTCAATGCTTCGGCCAGCTGCGCGAGTTTGCCACGCACTGAACCATCGATTACCAGGTCGCCAGCGCGAATGACAACACCCCCGATGAGGGAGGCGTCTAGCGCGGCGTGCAGTCGCACTTCTCGGCCGAGCCGTGCACTGAGAACCTTGGCGAGTTTGTCTTGCTGTTCGTCGTTCAATGCAAAAGCACTGGTTACTTCCACGTCCACGGATTTCTCGAGCTCGGCCTTGTACAGGTCGAACTGAGCGGCGATCTCCGGCAACAGCAGGAGACGGTCGTTTTCCGCGACAACATGAATGAAATTCTGTGCCTGGCTATCAAACTTTTCACCGCACACTTCAATGAAAGTGGCGGCCTTTTGTGCGCTCGTCAGTCGCGGGGCCTTGAGCAGGCGCTGCATGGTGTCGTCTTCCGACACCGCAGCAGCCAGGCCGAGCATGGCTGACCAATTGGCCAGTTGCTGGTGGGCCTGGGCATGCTCGAAGGCTGCCTTAGCGTAAGGTCGGGCCAACGTGGTCAGTTCTGCCATGATCGCCCTCGCTTAGATTTCTGCAGCCAGTTTGTTAACCAGCTCCGCGTGCGCGTTTTGATCGATTGTGGCGCCCAGGATCTTCTCGGCACCGCCTACGGCCAGAGCACCCACTTGGGCACGCAGCGCGTCTTTGACACCGTTCAGTTCCTGCTCGATCTCGGCCTGAGCCTGAGCCTTCACGCGATCAGCTTCGACACGGGCCTGTTCACGGGCCTCGTCGACGATCTGAGCGCCGCGTTTCTTGGCTTGCTCAATGATTTCGGCTGCCTGAGCTTTAGCATCGCGCAGTTGCTGACCCGCTTTGTCTTGGGCCAGCTCCAGGTCGCGAGCTGCTCGTTGTGCAGCGTCCAGTCCATCCGCGATCTTCTTCTGACGTTCTTGCAAAGCCGCGATGACCGGAGGCCACACGAACTTCATGCAAAACAGTACAAAAATGAAGAACGCAACGGACTGGCCAATCAGGGTTGCATTAATGTTCACGCCAACACCTCGCTCGTTCTTTGTTCACACCAATCAGCTCGAAGGTTCGAGAGATTAGCCAGCGAGTTGACCAACGAAGGGGTTCGCGAAGGTGAAGAACAGAGCGATACCAACACCGATCATGGTTACGGCGTCGAGCAGACCGGCAACGATGAACATTTTAACTTGCAGCATTGGGACCATTTCTGGCTGGCGAGCTGCGCCTTCCAGGAATTTGCCGCCCAGCAGGCCAAAGCCGATAGCAGTACCCAGAGCACCCAGGCCGATCAGCAGAGCAACAGCGATAGCGGTTAGACCAACTACAGTTTCCATCTTTCCTCCCGACTTTTACGTCGTATTGGTTAGGTTTTTTAGATTAAAGCGGTAAAACAAACCGTTTTTGCAGCAGCCCCGGCAGACTCCCCCCAAGGGCACCCTTCCACCGGGGTGGAAGGGTCATCAGACACGCCAGGCGGGTCTTAATGGTTCTCTTCGTGCGCCATCGACAGGTAGACGATGGTCAGCATCATGAAGATAAAGGCCTGCAGGGTGATGATCAGGATGTGGAACACAGCCCACGCCCACTGCAGTACTACGCCCAGACCGCTCAGCCACAGCAGACCGCTGCCGAACATCACTGCGATCAGGATGAACACCAGCTCGCCGGCATACATGTTGCCGAACAGTCGCAGGGCCAGAGAGATTGGCTTGGCGATCAAGGTGACGAATTCAAGCAGGAAGTTGACCGGGATCAGAATGATCTGAACCAGCATGTTCTTGCTGCTGAACGGGTGCAGGGTCAGTTCGCCCAGGAAGCCACCGATGCCCTTGATCTTGATGCTGTAGAAAATGATCAGCGCGAACACCGACAGGGCCATGCCCAGGGTGGCGTTCGGGTCAGTGGTGGACACTGCGCGGAACGGAATCTCGTGATCGCCAGTAACGGCGGCGGCCAGATGAGGAATCCAGTCGACCGGGATCAGGTCGATGGCGTTCATCAGGAACACCCAGGCGAAAATGGTCAGGGCCAGGGGAGCGATCACGGCGCTACGGCCGTGGAAGCTGTCCTTGACGCTGCCGTCGACGAACTCTACCAGCACTTCGACGAAGTTCTGCAGGGCGCCAGGTTGGCCGGAAGTCGCCTTCTTCGCCGCCATGCGGAAAATCAGGACGAAAATCAGGCCCAGGGCCACAGACCAGCCGAGGGTATCGACGTGGAAAGCCCAAAAGCCCATTTCCTTGGCTTGTGCTGCGGAGTGGGCAAAGCCCCAGCCGCCGTCTGGTAGTTGACCGAAGGTCAAGTTCTGCAAGTGGTGCTGGATATA
Organism: Pseudomonas sp. JC1203; assembly: GCF_056175065.1. NCBI lineage: Bacteria > Pseudomonadati > Pseudomonadota > Gammaproteobacteria > Pseudomonadales > Pseudomonadaceae > Pseudomonas > Pseudomonas sp. JC1203. Next base: position 142,137 of record NZ_JBWCAM010000001.1, on the reverse strand, counting down.
GCCCGAAGCGGTTTCTGCTGCCATGGTTGCCTCAAACGCCCTAAGGTCTCGAAAGTCTTGTTTTCATCAGCAGGGGTGCGAACCAGCTGACCAGTTGGGTCAGCACGAAGACACCGAATACTGCCAACGGCGCCAATGGCTTCACTCCTGCAAACGTCAGCGCGAACAGCACTGCCGTCAAAATCAATTTGCCTGCCTCGCCGGCGTAGAACGACCGGACGATGGCTTGCGCAGCTCGGGCCCCGGTAAACCGGAAAGCCTTGTGAGCAAAATACAAATTCGGCAACCAGGCAATCAGTCCCCCAAGGAGGCCTGAATATCCAGTGACTGCCCCGCGCCACTGCCACAACGCCAAGGCTGCCAACAGAAACACGACACATTGAGCCAGCAATACCGGAAATACCGCCAAGCGATGGAAGGGCAGGCGGTTTGGCGTGCGGGTTTCCATCACAATTGCTCCTCGTGAGTCGGCTCGCCAAAATCAGTGACTTGGCATAATTTGTGCCGACAAAATGCGCGCAGAGTATAGGGGCGGTTCAGCCCCTATTCAACTGCTCGGTAGTGATTTCCGACTGCGCGCTACAGAAGGATTGTTTCAGCGAATGTGGGCGAGCACGCCCTGGAGCTCATCCAGGGAGTTGTAACGGATGACCAGCTGACCCTTGCCCTTCTGCCCGTGGCGTATCTGCACATCAGAGCCCAGACGCTCTGCCAGGCGCTGCTCAAGGCGGGTTATGTCCGGATCAGGTTTGCTCGTTTCGACCGGCTCAGGCTTGCCGCTGAGCCATTGGCGAACCAGTGCCTCGGTTTGGCGCACGGTGAGACCGCGTGCGACAACATGTCGCGCCCCCTCGACCTGCTGTTCGTCCGGCAGACCGAGCAATGCACGGGCGTGGCCCATCTCGAGGTCGCCATGGGAAAGCATGGTCTTGATGACTTCCGGCAGCGTGATCAGGCGCAGCAGGTTGGCCACGGTGACCCGCGACTTGCCCACCGCATCGGCGACCTGTTGCTGGGTCAGCTGGAATTCCTGCTGCAGGCGCTGCAACGCGATGGCTTCTTCCACCGGGTTGAGGTCTTCGCGCTGGATGTTCTCGATCAGCGCCATGGCGATGGCCGCCTCGTCAGGCACATCGCGAACCATGGCCGGGATGGTGTCCATGCCGGCCTGCTGGCTTGCGCGCCAGCGGCGTTCACCGGCAATGATCTCGAAGCGGTTGTTGCCGATCGGGCGCACCACGATCGGCTGCATCACGCCCTGGTTCTTGATCGAGTGGGCGAGTTCTTCCAGCGCCTGCGGGTCCATGTCCCGGCGTGGCTGGTATTTGCCGCGCTGGATCACGTCCAGGGGCAGGTGCTGCAATTCTCTCTGGTCGACCTTGACGGCCTGTTCTTCCAGCGCGCTGACGGTAGGCCCGCTGAGCAGGGCATCCAGTCCACGTCCGAGACCTCGTTTCTTCACGGCCATGTGGATTCCTTAAGCTTTTTCAGCGCGAGTTTGGCGGCGCTGACGACGGACCATCTCGCCCGCCAGGGCCAGGTAGGCCAGAGCACCACGCGATTGTTTGTCGTAAGCCAGTGCCGGCATGCCGAAGCTCGGCGCCTCTGCCAGGCGGACGTTACGCGGAATGACCGTGTCGTACAGCTGGTCGCCGAAGTGTTCCTTGAGTTGCGCGGACACATCGTTGATCAGGCTCAGGCGCGGGTCGTACATGGTCCGCAGCAGGCCTTCGATCTTCAGTTCCGGGTTCAGCAGCTCGGCGATGCGCTTGATGTTATCCACAAGGTCGCTCAAGCCTTCCAGGGCGAAGTACTCGCACTGCATGGGGATGATCACCCCATCGGACGCCACCAGAGCGTTCAGGGTCAGCATGGACAGCGACGGCGGGCAGTCGATCAGGATGTAGTCGTAGCTTTCACGGATAGGCGCCAGCGCAGTACGCAGGCGGCTCTCCTTCATCTGCATTTCCAGCAGCACCACTTCGGCCGCGGTGAGGTCACGGTTGGCCGGCAACAGCTGGTAGCCGCCGTGCTCGGAGAAGTGCATGGCCTGGTTCAGGTCGCACTCGCCGATCAACAGGTCATAGACCGAGTTTTCCAGGCCGTGCTTATCCACACCGCTACCCATGGTGGCGTTGCCCTGTGGATCGAGGTCGATCAGCAGCACGCGGCGCTTGGTCGCGACCAGCGATGCTGCGAGGTTGATGCAGGTGGTGGTTTTGCCCACACCACCTTTCTGGTTCGCTATCGCGAATACCTTAGCCATTCTTGCGTGTGTTCCCAATCATGCCGTGCGGCGCAGTATCAGCAGATGACGTTGGCCTTGGCAACCCGGTACGGTCAAGGCCAGTGCGCTTTCGAGGTGAAAATCTGCCGGTAATGCTACCAGCTCATCGGCAGGATGCAGCCCTTTCATTGCCAACCAGCGCGTATTCGTGTCGCCCAGGTGTCGCGTCCAGTTGCTGAAGTCTTCCAGGCTGCTGAATGCGCGCGAAATAATTCCGTTGAACGGTACCGGTGGCTGGAACGCTTCGACCCGGCTGTGGATAACTTGCAGGTTGTCCAGTTTCAGCTCCAGCTTGACCTGGGTGATGAACCGGGTCTTCTTGCCGTTGCTGTCCAGGCAGGTGATTTTCTTCTCCGGGAACAGGATGGCCAACGGCACGCCAGGCATGCCGCCACCGCTACCCACGTCCAGCCAGCGCTCGCCTTCACCGATGTGGGCGATCACGCTGAGGCTGTCCAGCAGGTGGCGCGACACCATCTCGTCCGGGTCGCGCACGGCGGTCAGGTTGTAGGCCTTGTTCCACTTGATCAACAGGGCCAGGTAGGCCAGCAGCTGATCGTGCTGGGCCTGGCTCAGTTCGACGCCCAGTTCCCGTGCCCCTTGGGCCAATTCCTGCGAGTGGTGTGGGGTGACCATAGAACTCAAGCGCTTTGCTCCAACTCACGGCCTGCGCCGCGTTTTTTCAAATGAATCATCAACAGCGAAATCGCCGCCGGGGTCACGCCCGGGATGCGCGAAGCCTGGCCCAGCGTTTCGGGGCGAGTTATCCCCAGCTTGCCCTGGATTTCCTTGGACAGGCCGGAAATCGCAGCGTAGTCGATATCCACAGGCAGCTTGGTGTTCTCGCTGGCACGCAGACGGGCGATCTCGTCCTGTTGACGGTCGATGTAGCCGGCGTACTTGGCCTTGATCTCGACCTGTTCGGCCACGGTTGGGTCCACGGCGCCTTCGCCGGTTACCTCGATCAGGCCGTTGTAGTCGATTTCCGGACGGGTCAGCAGGCTCATCAGGTTGTATTCGTGGCCCAGTGGCGTGCCGAATTTTTCGGCAATCGCATCACCTCGCTCGGTACCTGGGCGTACCCAGGTGCTCTTCAGGCGCTGTTCTTCCAGCTCGATGGCTTCGCGCTTGGCGCAGAAGGCGGCCCAGCGGGCGTCGTCGACCAGGCCCAGTTCGCGACCTTTCTCGGTCAGGCGCAGGTCGGCGTTGTCTTCGCGCAGGATCAGCCGGTATTCGGCGCGCGAGGTGAACATCCGGTACGGCTCCTGGGTACCCAGGGTAATCAGGTCGTCGACCAGTACACCGATGTACGCCTCGTCGCGGCGCGGGCACCAGGCATCACGGCCCTGGGCGCGCAACGCCGCGTTGGTACCGGCCAGCAGGCCTTGCGCACCGGCTTCTTCGTAACCGGTGGTGCCGTTGATCTGGCCAGCGAAGAACAGGCCGGCGATGACCTTGGTCTCCAGGCTGTACTTCAGGTCGCGCGGGTCGAAGTAGTCGTATTCGATGGCGTAGCCCGGGCGAACGATGTGGGCATTTTCCATGCCGCGGATCGAACGCACGATCTGCAGCTGCACGTCGAAGGGCAACGAGGTCGAGATGCCGTTCGGGTAAAGCTCATGGGTGGTCAGGCCTTCCGGCTCGATGAACACCTGATGGCTTTCCTTGTCGGCAAAGCGGTGGATCTTGTCTTCGATGGACGGGCAGTACCGCGGGCCGACACCTTCGATCACACCCGAATACATGGGCGAGCGGTCGAGGTTGGCGGCAATGATCTCGTGGGTTCGGGCGTTGGTGTGGGTAATCCAGCAACTGACCTGGCGTGGGTGCAGTTCCTTGGAACCCATGAACGACATCACCGGGATCGGCGTGTCGCCCGGCTGCTCGGTCATCACCGAGAAGTCCACCGAACGACCATCGATGCGCGGTGGCGTACCGGTTTTCAGGCGCCCTACACGCAGCGGGAATTCACGCAGCCGGCGCGCCAGCGCGGTGGAGGGTGGATCACCTGCACGGCCGCCGGAGTAATTTTCCAGGCCAATGTGGATAAGTCCTGCCAGGAAGGTACCGGCGGTCAATACCACGGAGTCGGCAAAGAAGCGCAGACCCATTTGGGTGACCACGCCGCGTACCTGGTCCTGTTCGACGATCAGGTCATCGCACGACTGCTGGAATATCCACAGGTTGGGCTGGTTTTCCAGGATTTCGCGTACCGCTGCCTTGTACAGGATGCGGTCGGCCTGTGCCCGGGTGGCACGCACGGCCGGGCCCTTGCGGTTGTTCAACACGCGGAACTGAATGCCGCCTTTATCGGTGGCCAACGCCATGGCGCCGCCGAGCGCATCGATCTCTTTGACCAGATGGCTCTTGCCGATACCGCCAATAGCGGGGTTGCAGCTCATTTGCCCGAGGGTTTCCACGTTATGTGTCAACAGCAGGGTTTTTGCGCCCATGCGTGCTGACGCAAGCGCAGCCTCGGTTCCGGCATGGCCGCCGCCGATGACGATCACTTCAAAACGGGAAGGGAAATCCACCACGCACCTCGTGCCTGTTCATTGATGGGTAATTGGGATAGCTCACCAGTATAGGGACTTACCCCCCTCTAAAGAAACCTTTTGCACAAAATTTAACCAGCTGGGGATGAGCGGCAGGAACGGGATCTAAAAATAAAAAAAGAGAAAGAAATTTATTAAAGCTTTGTTTTTATGTTTATTCTTATGCACCTGCCAATCTGTGGATAAAGCTCTAGAGCCCTTTAACGGCGTACTGTACAGAGAAATTGAACCCTGTGGTCATGTGCACAGGAGCCCGTTGGATAAGCGCTTTAAACCTGTGGATGAAATCACCACTTACCCACAGGAGGAGTTGTCTCCAGCTTTGAAGCCTGCTTATCACCAGAGCTGAAGCGCTGTTATCCACAGGGCTTATTTCTGGGTTGTTGATAGATTTTGAAACCCATTGACACAAAAAAGCCGCCCGAAGGCGGCTGATATTTCATCCACAGGTGGATAAGTGAGTTAGCGACTGACCAATACAGGGTCTTCGCGGTACCGGTTGGCGAACAGCTTGGCCAGATTGGCGATCTTCGGCTGGTCATTGACCATGATGTAGAAGCTACCTGGGTTCTGAACCAGGTAATCCTGATGGTAGGCCTCGGCGGGGAAGAAGCCGTTGAGGTTCTCGACCGTGGTGGCCAGCGGTTTGCCAAACGCATGGGTTGCGTCCAGCTGGGCGATATACGCCTGGGCTACCTGGCGTTGTTCGGCATCGGCGACAAAGATAGTCGAACGGTACTGGGTGCCAGTGTCCGGGCCCTGGCGGTTGAGCTGGGTCGGGTCATGGGCCACCGAGAAATAGATCTGCAGTAGCTGGCCATAGCTGATCTGCGTTGGGTCATACGTCACCTGCACCGACTCGGCATGCCCGGTATCTCCGGAGCCAACCTCCTCGTAATGCGCGGTACGGGCCAGCCCACCGGCATATCCCGAAACCGCCTGTGTCACCCCTTTCACATGTTCGAACACACCCTGCACGCCCCAGAAGCAGCCGCCAGCAAATACGGCAGTCTCGCTGTGGACAGTTTTGCTGGTCTCGTCGAGCTTGGGTGCATCAATGACAACCGCAGACTCTGCCGCCTGGGCACAGGCGGCTGTGGACAAGATGGCGGCGGCCAGTACGCTACGGAATATCGCTTTCATCGCTGTCTCCATCGACAGGGCGCCGGCACGCGTGTGGATAACCGTGCCGGCACGCTTTCAGATCACTGATCCTTGCTCATGGAATCCTTGCTCATCCCATCCTTGGACATGCTGTCTTTTTTCATTTCATCCTTTTTCATGCTGTCCTTGGTCATGGCGTCTTTCTTCATTGTCGTGTCTTTTTTCATCGTGTCCTTGGTCATGGCGCCGCTGGACATGCTGTCGTTGCTCATCGAACCATTGCTCATGGTGTCGGCGGCGTAGGCGCCAGCAGCGCCAACGGCCAGGCACAGTGCCAATACGACGGAGGATGTTGTTTTCATGGTGTTTCTCCTTGCAGGTTGGGTAGATGCGCGGCGGGTGCCGCACTGTGGATAAGCCTTCAACTGCCGCCGAACCAGTTGTAACCCTGGTCCTCCCAATACCCACCGGGGTAGGTGTTGGTGACGAAAATGGCCTGGATGTGCTTGGGGTTTTTGTAGCCTAACTTGGTCGGCATGCGCAGCTTCATGGGGAAGCCATACCGGCGCGGCAGGGTCTGCCCGTCATAGGTCAGTGCCAGCAATGTCTGTGGATGCAGTGCGGTGGCCATGTCGATGCTGGTGTAGTAGTCATCCGCGCACTTGAACCCCACGAACCTGGCGCTGGTATCGGCGCCCACGCGCTGCAGGAAGTCGCTGAACCGCACGCCGCCCCAGCGGCCGATGGCGCTCCAGCCTTCGACGCAGATGTGCCGGGTGATCTGGTCGGTCTGGGCCATGGCGTGCAGCTCATCCAGGCGCCAGCTGCGCTTGTCGGCGACCAGGCCGGTGACCTCGAGGCGGTAAGCGTCTGCTTCGACAGTGGGGGCTTCGTCCTCGCTGTAAAAGGCGTTGAACGGAAACGGCCGGGTGATCATTGATGGGTCATACACTGGCGCCAGCGCCTTGGGGTCGAACAGCCAGCCCTGGACCCGGTCGTTGAAGCGCGAGATGCCGGCCAAGGCCGTTTCCACATGCTTGTCGTCGCTGAGGTTGCAGCCACTGAGCATGGCCACGCCACCCAGGGTCAGGCCGCGCAACAGGAAATTCCGGCGCCCGGCATCATGAATGCGCGGGGCGAGCAGTTTGCGTGCTTCAGCGAGAATGGATTTATGCACAGTCATGACGGTTTGCCCCCTTTGCCGGTGATCATCAACAGCAGGGTGCGCGGAACCACCGCCACCATTACCAGGTGCACCGCCACGAAGCCCACCAGCAACGCCATGGCGATGAAGTGCACACGCCGCGCGGCTTCGTACCCACCCAGCAATTCGCGCAGCAGGCCAAACTGGACGGATTTCCACAGCACCAGCCCGGAAACTATCAACAGGGCTATATCGACAATGGCGAACAGGTAGGCCAGCCGCTGCACCTGGTTGTAGTGGCTGAGGTCATCGTGGGCGAGCTTGCCGCGCAACGCTGTGGATAAATCCCGGAGCACGCCGCGAGGGGAAAGGGGGAAAAAGCGTGTGAATAACCTGCCACTGGCAATGTTCAGCATCAGGTACAGGACACCATTCACGAACAGCAGCCACATGCCCGCGAAATGCCACTGCAAGGCGCCACCCAGCCAGCCGCCCAAGGTCAGCTGGGCGGGGAAACTGAAAGGCAGGAATGGCGCCGCATTGAAGATGCGCCATCCGCTGGTGACCATGACCAGCACGGCCAGGGCATTGAGCCAGTGGGTCAGGCGCAGCCAGCCAGGGTGGCTGGCAGGGGTGGTTAAAGATGCTGTGCTGGCCATCGCAGGCTCCGGGTATAAGCGTTCATGGGGCCATTGTTGAAGCTGCCCGGTCGCCAAGTCCTCACGCAGAGTTAAATTAAATGTGATAACTGCGGCCGCCATTTTTCGCCACAATGAGCTATCAGCTGCCTGGGGATAACTGCATGGAAAGGCCTAAACGCGTACTCATCGTCGAGGACGACGCACACATCGCCGACTTGCTGCGCCTGCACCTTCGTGACGAAGGCTACGTGGTGGAGCACGCCGATGACGGCAATGTGGGCGTGCGCATGCTTGAGGAAGGCCAGTGGGATGCGCTGGTGCTGGACTTGATGCTGCCGGGCATCGATGGCCTGGAGATCTGCAAGCGTGCGCGTGCCATGGCCCGCTACACCCCGATCATCATCACCAGTGCGCGCTCGAGCGAGATGCACCGCATCCTTGGCCTTGAACTGGGCGCCGACGATTACCTGGCCAAGCCGTTCTCGATGATGGAGCTGGTGGCCCGGGTGCGTGCCCTGCTGCGGCGCACCGACGCCATGGCGCGCAACGCGCGGCTGGAGTCCGGCCTGTTGATAAGTCATGGCCTTGCCATCGACCCGGTAGCGCGTGAATCAAGCCTGGACGGCAGGCCATTGGGCCTTACCCCGCGTGAATTCGACCTGCTGTACTTCTTCGCACGGCACCCCGACCAGGTGTTTTCGCGCATGGACCTGCTCAACGAGGTGTGGGGTTATCAACATGACGGCTACGAACACACCGTGAATACCCACATCAACCGCCTGCGCACCAAGATCGAAGAAGACCCGGCCGCGCCCAGGCGCATCCTCACCGTATGGGGGCGCGGCTACAAGTTCGCCGCCACCCCGGCGGCCGCGGAGACACCCTCATGAAAGCCCTATCCCTCAGCCAGCGGCTATCGCTGGTGTTCGCAGCCTTGCTACTGGCCTGCAGCGGCGTGGCCATGTGGCTGCAGGTCAGCGCCAGCACGCGGCATGAGCAGGAAGTGGTGCAGCGCCTGTCCAGCGGCCTGGCTGCGCACATCGCCGGCACCGCGCAGCTCATGGATGCCAGCGGCTGGCGCCCAGAAGCGGTGCACGAGCTGTTCGACAAGCTGATGGCGGTGAACCCCTCGGTGGAGCTGTATCTGCTGTCCAGGGACGGCAGGATCGTGGGTAACGGTGCCCCGGACAATAATCTCAAGCGCACGAGCATCGATCTCGGCCCTGTGCATAAGTTTCTGCAGGGCGCAGCACTTCCCGTGCTGGGCCAGGACCCGCGAAACCTGGGTGTGGATAAGGTATTCAGCGCTGCGCCGGTGCAGGTCGGTGGGCACGATGGCGGCTATGTCTACGTGGTGTTGCAGGGTGAAGCCCATGACGCATTGGCGGCCGCCCTGTCGCGCGATTCAACGTTGCGCGTGGCCCTGTGGATAATGTGCATCATGGCAGTGCTCAGCCTGGTCATGGGTTTGATCGCGTTCCGCCTGATCACTCGGCCGCTCAAGGCCCTGACGCAAACCGTGCGTGAATTCGATGCCAACGGCCACAAGGCCGCCGCATTGCCGGCCCAGCCTGTGGATAAAGGTGATGAAATTGGCGTGCTAAGCGCCGCTTTCGCGCAGATGGGCCAGCGCATCGCCGACCAATGGCAGGAATTGACCCGCCAGGACCAGCAGCGTCGCGACCTGGTGGCGAACATTTCCCATGACTTGCGCACCCCCCTGACCTCTCTGCATGGCTACCTGGAAACATTGCGTATCAAAGATGAGAGCCTGACCCAGGAAGAACGCCGCCATTACCTGGACGTGGCCCTTGGGCAGAGCCGCAAGGTGGGCCGGCTGGCGCAGGAATTGTTCGAGCTGGCGCGGCTGGAGTCGGGCCTGGTTCATCCACAGGCAGAGACCTTCGCCCTGCCCGACCTGGTCCAGGATGTGTTGCAGAAGTTCGAGTTGGCGGCCGAGGCGCGCCAGCAGCGGCTGGAAGTGGACATGCCGCAGTCACTGCCCACGGTGAATGCCGACCTGGGCATGATCGAACGGGTGTTGACCAACTTGCTGGACAACGCCATCCGCCACAACCCACCGGGTACACGGATCATCGTGCGGCTGGTGGGTCAGGCGGGGGATGTCGAGGTAGCAGTGATCGACACCGGCAAGGGTATCGACCCGCAATTGCGCGCGGGCCTGTTCACCCGCGCCTCGGCGTTGCGCCGGACTTCACCGGACAGCGGCGGCCTGGGACTGATTATCGTCAAGCGCATGCTGCAACTACACGGCAGTGATATCCACATCAGTGCCGGCACGCCCGGCGGCACCGTGATGACCTTTCAGTTATCCACAGCGCCGTGACGGTTACTTGCCGATACAGAAACTCGAGAAGATGCGGCCCAGCAGGTCATCGGAGCTGAACGCGCCGGTGATCTCGCCGAGCGAATGCTGAGCCTGACGCAAATCTTCGGCCAACAATTCGCCGGCGCCTGCCAGAGTCAGCTGGTCCCGGCCATGTTCCAGGGCCTGGCTGGCATGGCGTAACGCATCCAGGTGGCGGCGGCGGGCGCTGAAGCTGCTTTCGGCGGTCTGCTCATAACCCATGCAGGCCTTCAGGTGCTCGCGCAGCAGGTCCAGGCCCTGCCCTTCATCCTTGGCGCTGAGGCTGATGGTGACGTGGCCATCGGCGCTTTGCTGCATATCCACAGCCTCACCGGTGAGGTCAGCCTTGTTGCGGATCAGCGTGACCTTGGCCATATCCGGGCGGGTTTCAAGAAATTCCGGCCACAACGCGAACGGGTCATTGGCTTCGGGGGCGCTGGCGTCCACCACCAGCAGCACGCGGTCTGCCTCGCCGATGGCCTTGAGCGCGCGTTCCACGCCAATTTTTTCCACCTGGTCTTCGGTATCGCGCAGCCCGGCGGTGTCGACCACGTGCAGCGGCATACCGTCGATGTGGATATGTTCGCGCAAGATATCCCGGGTGGTGCCGGCGATGTCGGTGACGATCGCCGCTTCCCGGCCGGCCAGCAGGTTCAGCAGGCTCGACTTACCGGCATTCGGGCGGCCGGCGATGACCACGGTCATGCCGTCGCGCAACAGTGCGCCCTGCCCGGCTTCGCGCATTACTGTGGACAAGTTGTCACGCACGTCATCGAGCATGCTCAGCACGTGGCCATCGGCAAGGAAGTCGATTTCCTCTTCCGGGAAGTCGATGGCCGCCTCGACGTAGATGCGCAAGGCGATCAGTTTTTCCGTGAGGCCGTCGACCCGCCGCGAAAACGCACCCTGCAACGAGCGCACGGCATTGCGCGCGGCCTGGGCAGAGCTGGCTTCGATCAGGTCGGCGATGGCTTCGGCCTGCGCCAGGTCAAGCTTGTCGTTAAGGAACGCCCGTTCACTGAACTCACCTGGCCGCGCCAGGCGGCAGCCCAATTCCAGGCAACGCTGCAGCAGCATGTCCAGCACCACCGGGCCGCCGTGGCCCTGCAGTTCCAGCACATCTTCACCGGTGAACGAATTCGGGCCGGGAAAATACAGCGCCAGGCCTTCATCGATGACCTCGCCTTCGGCGGTACGCATCGGCCCGTAGTGGGCATGGCGCGGGGTCAGCTGGCGCCCGGCGATGGCCTGCGCCGCGGCATTGGCCAATGGCCCGGAAATGCGCACGATACCCACGCCGCCGCGGCCCTGGGCGGTAGCAATGGCGGCAATGGTTTCACGGGGAGTGTTCATGGGGCAGGCCTCAATAAATCGACAGATAGCAAAACGCCCCACGAATGGGGCGTTTATCCACAGGTTAGATGATCAACCTGTTCAGGCGGCAGCTTTCTTGCTTTTCGCCTCGATACCACGAGTGATGTACCACTGTTGCAGGATCGACAGGGTGTTGTTGGTCACCCAGTACATCACCAGACCTGCAGGGAACCACAGGAAGAAGAAGGTGAAGACGATCGGCATCAGCTTCATCACCTTGGCCTGCATCGGATCCGGCGGCGTCGGGTTCAGGCGCTGCTGGATGAACATGGTCGCGCCCATGATGATCGGCAGGATGAAGAACGGGTCCTTGATCGACAGGTCGGTGATCCACAGCAGCCATGGCGCCTGGCGCATCTCGACGCTTTCCAGCAGTACCCAGTACAGCGACAGGAAGACCGGCATCTGCACCACGATAGGCAGGCAGCCACCCAGCGGGTTGATCTTCTCTTTCTTGTACAGCTCCATCATGGCCTGGGACAGTTTCTGACGGTCATCGCCGAACTGTTCCTTCAGCTGGGCCAGGCGCGGGGCCACGGCACGCATGCGCGCCATCGACTTGTAGCTGGCGGCCGACAGCGGGAAGAACAGCAGCTTGATCATCAGGGTCAGGACGATGATCGAGAAGCCCCAGTTACCCAGCAGCATGTGGATATGTTTCAGCAGCCAGAAGATCGGCTGGGCAATGAACCACAGGATGCCGTAGTCGACGGTCAGTTCCAGGCCAGGCGCCAGCTCTTTCAGCTTGTCCTGGATTTTCGGACCGGCGTACAGCACGGCGCTGGTTTCGACCTTGGCGCCTGGCGCTGCAGTCAGCGTCGGGCCAGTGAAGCCGATGATGTAGTTGCCAGCACTGTCCTTGCGGGTCGACATGGCGTTGTTATCCGAATGGTTCGGAATCCACGCCGTGACGAAGTAGTGTTGCAGCCAGGCTACCCAACCACCCTGAACGGTTTCTTTCAGGTTGCCCTTGTCGATATCTTTCATCGATATCTTCTTGTAGGGCTCGGCCGGAGTGCCCAGGGCGGCGCCCAGGTAGGTCGCGGTGCCGGTGGCGGTGCTCGAGGACGGGTCGCCGCTGTTGTCACGCTTGAGTTGCGCGAACAGGTTGCCCGACCACGGCGTGGTGCCCTGGTTGTCGATCAGGTAGCTGACCTTCAGGTCGTACTCGCCGCGTTCCAGGCTGAAACGCTTGATGTAGTTGACGCCATTGGAGGAGAACTTCAGGTCCACGACCAGCTGGTTCTGGCCGTCGGCCAGTTGGTAGCTCTTCTGTTCGGTGCTGTACAGCGGGCGACCGGTGGAACGCGAGTCCGGACCGTCGGTGCCAACCAGGCCGCTCTGGGCCAGGTAGGTGCGCTCGCCGCCATTGTCGAACAGCTGGAACGGCACGTCAGGATGGTCCTGGCGGCGCGGGTATTCCGGCAGAGTCAACTGGGCGACGTCGCCCCCGTTAGGATCGATAGCCAGATCCAGGACATCGGTCTTGATGCGGATCAGGTTCTTGCTGCCGGCATCCGGGGCCAAGGTTGGCGCGGGAGCGTTGGCAGAAGGGGCGCTGGGTACGTCGGCACTCGCTTGAGCATTGTTAGCCAACGGGGCTTCGGGCAAATCCGATGCGCCAGTGCTGGTAGCAACATTCTGAGTCGGCAAGGCAGCCTGGCCATAGTCCTGGTTCCATTTCAGGACCATGGAGTAGGACACGACTGCCAGTGCGGCGATCAGGATCGTGCGTTTAATATCCATGATTACTCGGCTATCGAAGAATTACGGGGAGATGGGGCTGGCGGAACCGGGTCAAGACCACCGGCGTGCCAGGGGTGGCAACGACCCAGACGACGTAGGGTCAGCCAGCTGCCGCGAAGAAGGCCATGGGTTTCGATGGCTTCAAGCGCGTAGCAGGAACAACTGGGGTAGAAACGACAGTGATTGCCCATCAAAGGACTGATGGCATAGCGGTAAAACTGGATCGGAACGATGGCCAGTTTACGCATCTTGACTGTCTACCCCTTCAGATTCGGTCTTTACCGCTGGGGCGGGCCTACTACGGGCTAGTCGCTTCCAGAGCTTGCCAAAATGCTGATGCAGTTCCGGGTTTTCCACGTCACCCAAACCTTTCCGCGCGACGATGACGATATCCCAGCCAACCAGGAGTTCCTGGTGCAGGCGGAACGAGTCGCGCATCAAGCGTTTGAGTCGGTTGCGCTGAACGGAGAGCTTGACGCTCTTTTTGCCGATCACTAACCCCAGACGAGGGTGATCGAGCTCGTTTTCGCGCGCAAGGAGCAGCAGGTTTTTCCCTGGAACCTTGCCGGTTGGGGAGTCAAAGACCGCTTTGAAGTGTCGGGCTGTCAGAAGACGCTTTTCCCGACTGTAGTCCTGACTCACCCCCAGTGCCGAGTGATCAAACTGCCAGACGCGCACGGCCTTTGGCACGGCGACGCGACAGAACGGCACGGCCGTTTTTGGTGGCCATGCGAGCACGGAAGCCGTGAGTGCGGGCGCGTTTGATGGTGCTGGGTTGGAAAGTACGTTTCATGGCGTGTTACCTGGTTCGTCCACAACGGGCCGGAATGGTCCCCGTTTTAAGAGACCGGCGATTCTAGTGAAAGCAAGGCCTCAGGTCAATTTCCAACCAGCTTTTCCTTTACATAGGCATGACCGTCGGTCTGACTGACCAAACCTTGCGCAAACATAAAAATAAAGAAGGAGCTTATTTAAAGCTTTTTTGTAGAGCTTATAGATCTTAGGCAGGCACCTTTCTGTGGATAACCCTTTTCAGCCCTTGTTTCACCTGATGTACAGCGTCTGGTAACCCTGTCGAGAAGCGGTGCTGCGGCTGTGCTCTGCCCTCGGAAAAGCTGTGCATGGAACGGTGAGTTATGCACAGGCGAGTTATGCACAGTTTTCGACCCCCACTTGTGCAGAATGCTCAGTGGTGGTTATCCACAGAGTTTATTCACAGCCCTCGAAAACATTTTTTATCCAGCAACGCGCTGATTTGCCTCTATGTACACCCCAGCTACATGTGGATAAGTGTGCTCGGCGTCGGTACAATGGGGATCGTTTTTTGCCTTCCCGGCTTTCAACTCAGGGGATATCCGTGTCAGTGGAACTTTGGCAGCAGTGCGTGGAGCTTCTGCGCGATGAACTGCCTGCCCAGCAATTCAACACCTGGATCCGTCCGCTACAGGTCGAAGCCGAAGGCGACGAGTTGCGTGTGTATGCGCCCAATCGCTTTGTGCTGGACTGGGTCAATGAAAAGTACCTGGGACGCCTGCTTGAACTCCTGGGCGAGCACGGCAGCGGAATCGCGCCGGCGCTCTCCTTATTAATAGGCAGCCGTCGCAGCTCGGCGCCGCGTGCTGCGCCCAACGCGCCGCTGGCCGCTGCCGTGGCGGCATCGCAGGCGGCTTCTCAGCAACCGGCCCCCGCCGCTGCCCCAGCCCCGGAACCTGCGGCTACGCCTGCAGCGGTGGCCGCGGTCAGTGAAGAGCCGTCGCGCGACAGCTTCGACTCCATGGCTGGCGCCGCTTCGCAGCAGGCACCGGTACGCGCGGAACAGCGCAATGTGCAGGTAGAAGGTGCGCTCAAGCACACCAGCTACCTGAACCGCACGTTCACGTTCGAGAATTTCGTCGAGGGTAAATCCAACCAGCTGGCCCGCGCGGCCGCCTGGCAGGTTGCCGACAACCCCAAGCATGGCTACAACCCGCTCTTCCTTTATGGTGGCGTGGGCTTGGGTAAGACGCACTTGATGCACGCCGTGGGTAACCACCTGCTCAAGAAGAACCCCAACGCCAAGGTTGTGTACCTGCACTCCGAGCGTTTCGTCGCCGATATGGTCAAGGCCTTGCAGCTGAACGCGATCAACGAGTTCAAGCGCTTCTACCGTTCGGTGGACGCGCTGCTCATCGATGACATTCAGTTCTTCGCCCGCAAGGAGCGTTCCCAGGAAGAGTTCTTCCATACCTTCAACGCCCTGCTCGAGGGCGGCCAGCAGGTGATTCTCACCAGCGACCGCTACCCGAAGGAAATCGAAGGCCTGGAAGAACGCCTCAAGTCCCGCTTCGGCTGGGGCCTGACGGTGGCCGTCGAGCCGCCGGAACTGGAAACCCGCGTCGCCATTCTGATGAAGAAGGCAGACCAGGCCAAAGTCGAGCTGCCGCACGACGCGGCGTTCTTCATCGCCCAGCGTATCCGTTCCAACGTGCGTGAGCTGGAAGGTGCGCTCAAGCGTGTCATCGCTCACTCGCACTTCATGGGGCGTGACATCACCATCGAGCTGATTCGCGAATCGCTCAAGGACTTGCTGGCGCTGCAGGACAAACTGGTGAGTGTGGATAACATCCAGCGCACGGTGGCCGAGTACTACAAGATCAAGATTTCCGATCTGCTGTCCAAGCGTCGCTCGCGTTCGGTGGCGCGCCCACGTCAGGTAGCCATGGCCCTGTCCAAGGAACTGACCAACCACAGCCTGCCGGAAATTGGCGATGTGTTTGGCGGCCGCGATCACACCACGGTGTTGCACGCTTGCCGCAAGATCAACGAACTCAAGGAATCCGACGCGGATATCCGCGAGGACTACAAGAACCTGCTGCGGACACTGACTACTTGATGAACGTCAGCGCAGCTTATTAAGGCAAGGGACTAGACCATGCATTTCACCATTCAACGCGAAGCCCTGTTGAAACCCCTGCAACTGGTCGCGGGCGTCGTCGAGCGCCGCCAGACCTTGCCGGTATTGTCCAACGTATTGCTGGTGGTCGAAGGCCAGCAGCTGTCGCTTACCGGTACCGACCTTGAGGTCGAGCTGGTTGGCCGCGTGCAACTCGAAGAGCCTGCCGAGCAGGGCGAGATCACCGTGCCTGCGCGCAAGCTGATGGATATCTGCAAGAGCTTGCCCAACGACGCGCTCATCGACATCAAGGTCGACGAGCAGAAGCTGGTGGTCAAGGCCGGTCGCAGCCGTTTCACCCTGTCGACCCTGCCTGCCAACGACTTCCCGACGGTTGAAGAAGGCCCTGGTTCGCTGACCTGCAGCCTGGAGCAAAGCCGCCTGCGCCGCCTGATCGAGCGTACCAGCTTCGCCATGGCCCAGCAGGACGTGCGTTACTACCTCAACGGCATGCTGCTGGAAGTGTCCAACGGCCTGATGCGCGCCGTCGCCACCGACGGTCACCGCCTGGCCATGTGCTCGATGAAAGCCGACATCGCCCATGACGGCCGCCACCAGGTGATCGTGCCACGCAAGGGTATCCTTGAACTGGCGCGCCTGCTGACCGAGCCGGACGGCACCGTGAGCATCGTCCTGGGCCAGCACCACATTCGTGCTACCACGGGCGAGTTCACCTTCACCTCCAAGCTGGTCGACGGCAAGTTCCCCGACTACGAGCGCGTGCTGCCCAAAGGCGGTGACAAGCTCGTGCTGGGCGACCGCCAGGCACTGCGTGAGGCCTTCAGCCGTACCGCCATCCTGTCCAACGAAAAGTACCGCGGCATCCGTCTGCAACTGGCCGCCGGCCAGCTGAAGATTCAGGCCAACAACCCTGAGCAGGAAGAAGCGGAAGAAGAAGTGGGCGTGGACTACAACGGCGGCTCGCTGGAAATCGGCTTCAACGTCAGCTACCTGCTGGACGTGCTGGGCGTGATGACCACTGAACAAGTGCGTTTGATCCTGTCCGACTCGAACAGCAGCGCCCTGGTGCAAGAATCCGACAACGACGATTCCGCGTACGTTGTCATGCCGATGCGCCTGTAACTTGCCCAGCAGACTCTAATGTCCCTCAGTCGTGTCTCAGTCACCGCGGTGCGCAACCTGCACCCGGTGACCTTTTCCCCCTCCCCCCGCATCAACATCCTGTATGGCACCAACGGCAGCGGCAAGACCAGCGTGCTGGAGGCTATCCACTTGCTGGGGTTGGCGCGTTCCTTCCGCAGCACGCGCCTGTTGCCGGTTATCCAGTATGAGCAAGGTGCTTGTACGGTATTCGGCCAGGTAGAGCTCAACGAGGGCGGCCACGCCGCGCTGGGTGTGTCGCGGGAGCGGCAGGGCGAATTCACCATTCGCATTGACGGGCAAAACGCCCGCAGCGCTGCGCAGCTGGCAGAGATATTGCCGCTGCAGTTGATCAACCCGGACAGTTTTCGCCTGCTGGAAGGGGCACCAAAAATACGCCGCCAGTTCCTGGACTGGGGCGTGTTCCACGTGGAACCGCGCTTCATGGCCACCTGGCAGAGGCTGCAGAAGGCCCTGAAGCAAAGAAACTCATGGCTGCGGCATGGTACACTTGACGCTGCTTCGCAAGCTGCATGGGACCGGGAGTTATGCCTGGCCAGTGCTGAAATTGATGAATACCGTCGGGCCTATATCAAGGCATTGAAACCGGTGTTTGAGCAGACCCTCAGTGAGCTCGTCGAGCTGGAAGGTTTGACCCTCAGTTACTACCGCGGCTGGGACAAGGAGCGAGACCTCTCCGAGGTGCTCGGCACTTCCCTGCTTCGTGACCAACAGATGGGCCATACCCAGGCCGGGCCGCAACGCGCTGATTTGCGCTTGCGACTGGGCGCCCACAACGCTGCGGATATCCTTTCCCGTGGCCAGCAGAAGCTGGTGGTGTGCGCATTGCGTATTGCCCAGGGGCATCTCGTCAGCCAGGCACGCCGCGGTCAATGTATTTATCTCGTGGACGACTTGCCGTCAGAACTCGACGAGCAACACCGCCGCGCACTTTGTCGCTTGCTTGAAGAATTACGCTGCCAGGTGTTCATCACCTGTGTAGACCACGAATTATTGAGGGAAGGCTGGCAGACGGAAACGCCAGTCGCTTTGTTCCACGTGGAACAGGGCCGTATCACCCAGACCCACGACCATCGGGAGTGAAGGCATGAGCGAAAATCAAACGTACGATTCCTCCAGCATTAAAGTGCTGAAAGGGCTGGATGCCGTACGCAAACGTCCCGGTATGTACATTGGCGACACCGATGATGGTAGCGGTCTGCACCACATGGTGTTCGAGGTCGTCGACAACTCGATCGACGAAGCCTTGGCCGGTCACTGCGACGACATCACCGTCATTATCCATCCTGACGAATCCATCACCGTCCGTGACAACGGTCGCGGCATTCCGGTTGATGTGCACAAAGAAGAAGGCGTTTCCGCAGCCGAGGTCATCATGACCGTGCTGCACGCCGGCGGTAAGTTCGACGACAACTCGTACAAGGTATCCGGCGGTCTGCACGGTGTAGGTGTGTCCGTGGTGAACGCCCTTTCCGAAACCCTGATTCTGACCGTTCGCCGCAGCGGCAAGATCTGGGAACAGACCTACGTACACGGTGTGCCACAGGCGCCGATGAAAATCGTCGGTGAAAGCGAAACCACCGGTACCCAGATCCACTTCAAGCCTTCGGCTGATACCTTCAAGAATATCCACTTCAGCTGGGACATCCTGGCCAAGCGAATTCGCGAACTGTCGTTCCTGAACTCCGGCGTGGGTATCTACCTGAAGGATGAACGTTCGGGCAAGGACGAGACCTTCAAATACGAAGGCGGTCTGCGTGCGTTCGTTGAATACCTGAACACCAACAAGACGCCGGTCAACGAAGTGTTCCACTTCAACGTCCAGCGTGATGATGGCGTGGGCGTGGAAATTGCCCTGCAGTGGAACGACAGCTTCAACGAAAACCTGTTGTGCTTCACCAACAACATTCCCCAGCGTGATGGCGGTACTCACCTTGTGGGCTTCCGCTCGGCCCTGACCCGTAACCTGAACAACTACATTGAACAGGAAGGCCTGGCCAAGAAGCACAAGGTTGCCACCACTGGCGACGACGCCCGTGAAGGCCTGACCGCGATCATCTCGGTGAAAGTGCCTGATCCGAAGTTCAGCTCGCAGACCAAGGACAAGCTGGTCTCGTCCGAAGTGAAGACTGCGGTCGAACAGGAAATGGGCAAGTACTTCTCCGACTTCCTGCTGGAAAACCCCAACGAGGCCAAGGCCGTCGTCGGCAAGATGATCGACGCTGCCCGTGCCCGTGAAGCTGCGCGCAAGGCCCGTGAGATGACCCGCCGCAAAGGCGCGCTGGACATCGCCGGCCTGCCGGGCAAACTGGCTGACTGCCAGGAGAAGGACCCTGCCCTCTCCGAACTGTACCTGGTGGAAGGTGACTCCGCGGGTGGTTCGGCCAAGCAAGGCCGCAACCGTCGCACCCAGGCCATCCTGCCGTTGAAGGGCAAGATCCTCAACGTCGAGAAAGCACGCTTCGACAAAATGATCTCGTCCCAGGAAGTGGGCACGCTGATCACCGCGTTGGGCTGCGGCATTGGCCGCGAAGAGTACAACATCGACAAGCTGCGGTATCACAACATCATCATCATGACCGATGCTGACGTCGACGGTTCGCACATCCGTACCCTGCTGCTGACCTTCTTCTTCCGTCAGTTGCCGGAGCTGATCGAGCGCGGCTACATCTACATCGCCCAGCCGCCGCTGTACAAGGTCAAGAAGGGCAAGCAGGAGCAGTACATCAAGGACGACGAGGCCATGGAGGAATACATGACCCAGTCGGCCCTGGAAGACGCCAGCCTGCACCTGAACGACTCGGCCCCGGGCATTTCCGGCGAGGCGCTGGAGCGCCTGGTGAACGACTTCCGCATGGTCATGAAGACCCTCAAGCGCCTGTCGCGCCTGTACCCGCAAGAGCTCACCGAGCACTTCGTGTACCTGCCGGCCGTGTCGCTGGAGCAGCTGTCCGACCACGAAGGCATGCAAGCCTGGCTGGCCAAGTTCGACGCGCGCCTGCGCAACACCGAGAAGTCGGGCCTGGTCTACAAGGCCAGCCTGCGCGAAGACCGTGAACGCAACGTGTGGCTGCCGGAAGTGGAAATCACCTCCCACGGCCTGGCGAGCTACATCACCTTCAACCGCGACTTCTTCGGCAGCAACGACTACCGCACCGTCACCGCACTGGGCGCGCAACTGGCGACCCTGCTGGACGACGGTGCCTACGTGCAGCGTGGCGAACGCAAGAAGCCGGTGGTGGAGTTCAAGGAGGCCCTGGAGTGGCTGATGACCGAGAGCACCAAGCGCCACACCATCCAGCGCTACAAAGGACTGGGTGAGATGAACCCGGACCAGCTGTGGGAAACCACCATGGACCCGACCGTGCGCCGCATGCTCAAAGTCACCATCGAAGACGCGATCGCTGCCGATCAGATCTTCAACACCCTCATGGGCGATGCGGTCGAACCGCGTCGCGAGTTCATCGAGAACAACGCCCTGGCGGTCTCGAACCTGGACTTCTGATATTGCAGCAATAAAAAACCCGGCCTTTGCGCCGGGTTTTTTTATGCCTTGTAGCCGCAGCCTGCGGCAGCGGCTACAAGGGGTGTGTCAGTCGAGCATCAGCACGTTGGCGGTGTTCAAGGCCGGCACATTCGCCAACAAATAATCCCGCACCCGCTCCAGCAGGTAATGCTCCGGGTTGCGCTGCGACCAGATCAGGTAATAGCTGTCCCCTGTCTTCACCGCCGTGGAGATAGGCAGCACCAGCGAGCCATCCTTCAACTGCGGGCCCACCAGCGCCAGGTCTCCGATAGACACACCATGCCCGCCGGCTGCAGCCGTCATGCCCAGCTCCAGGGTGTCGAAGCGCTTGCCTTCGTTCCAGTCCACGGCATCGCCCTGCCCTTGCCGTTCCAGCCAGCGGCGCCAGTCACGGCAGTCGCGCGAGGGGTGGATAAGTTCGGCCATGCCCAGGTGCTCGATGCTCCAGGGCCCTTTGCGGTACACCGAAGGGGCGCACACCGGCACCAGCCATTCATCAAACAGCTTGATGAAATTCCAGTCTTTGGGGAAATCGCCGTTGCTCAGCAGCACCGCGCAGTCGAACGGCTCGTTGCGAAAGTCCACGGTGTCCAGGTCCATCCAGGCGCTAGTGAGCTGCACCCGGTCGGCGACGTTGTCCGCCTGGAAGCTTTCCAGGGTGCTCATCAGCCAACGCATGGTGATGGTCGAGGGTGCTTTAACCCGCAATGTGCCCTTGGGTCGCCGGGCGGTTGCACAGGCGTTCTCGATGGCGTTGAAGCTGCGCTCCAGTTCATGCGCCAGCAACCGGCCACTGTCAGTCAGCGCCAGCTTGGGGCCCTTGCGTTCGAACAGCGGGCTGCCGAGGTGGTCCTCAAGGGTTTTGACGTGGCGGCTCACTGCACTCTGGGTAATGCACAGGTTTTGCGCCGCAACGGTGAACGATCCATAGCGCGCCGCGACTTCAAAGGCTCGCAGGGCATATAGCGGGGGTAGCCGCGAAGTCATGACACTTTCCTTAACCATGATTTTTGCTCATGCAACCCGGCCACTTTATCCGTTTTTCAAGGCCATGGGCGCACCCCTACTCTGATCGGCTCCAAGGGATACCCCACCCACTTCAGGAGAAAGGCGGTGACCTGGACTGCCAATGGATCAAGAGAACGAAGTCATGCCAAATACCAACATTGATGAGCTTCTGGCTGCGAGCATAACCAGTGGGGGATTGAATCAGGAACAGATCGCACAAATCCTGAACTTCAGAATTTTCGGCAACCAATCCGGTTACCTGCACCTGCAAGACCTGCCCATCGGCCACATTCCGGCCACCCCTACCAGCCGCGACGCACTCGCCAAGCCCGACGATGCCAGCGAACAGTGCCTGCTGCAAGCGACATCACTGCTGGGCCAGGCGATTGGTTATCCACAGGAGTCCAACGGCGCCATCATCAACAATTTCTTCCCGCACCAGGCGCACTCCAAGGCGGCCAGTTCCGATAGCTACGACACCGAACTGGACCTGCACACCGAGAACGCATTCCACCCGGTGCAGCCCGATTACCTGTTGCTGCTATGCCTGCGCCAGGACCCGTTGGGCGAAGCGATCACCTACGTCACCTCGATCGACAACATGCTCGCGCACCTGGCGCGCGAAGAGATCGCCTTCTTCCTGGACGAGAAATACAACTTCCTCTCCGACTACAGCGCCACCGAGAAGAACTGCCGAATCGACATCGGCAAGCACCAGAGCATTTTCTACGGCGACCCGGACGCGCCGTTCTTTCGCTTCGACCCGCAGTTCATGGTCGCGCGCAGCGATGAGGCGCAAGCCCAGCTGCAGCATTTGCACAACATCGCCTGGGAAGTGAAACAGCCGGTGAAGCTGGCGACCGGCGATCTGCTGATCATTGATAACCGCAAGACCGCCCACGCACGCAGCCCCTTCACCGCCCTGCTCGACGGTAGCGACCGCTGGATACAGCGCACCTTCGCCATCACCGGGCAACACCTTTACACCGAGATGCTGGGCAAGAACCAGCGTGTCTTCGACCTGGTAATCTGACTATGAGCGCCACCTACCTCTCCTTCGCCCTGGCCGTGTTGCTGTTGATTGCCTCGCCGGGCCCCATTGTTGCCATGGTCATCGCCGACGCGCGACGCGCCTGGCCGGCCTGGACCATCGCCGGTGGCGTGGTGTCGGCACAGGTGCTGCTGGTGTGCGCGTTGGTGGCGATCTACACCACGCTGCACATCAATGCCGCAGTGCTCAACTGGGGGCAGATTCTGGGCGGGGTGTACCTGGCGTGGCTGGGTGGCAACGCGCTGGTCAGCAGTTCCTCGGAGTCGGTGCAATGTGCCGGCAAGGGCTATGGCTTCTGGAAGACCATGGGGGTTGGCCTGTCCAACCCCAAGGACATCCTGTTCTTCCTGGCCTTCCTGCCGGGCTTCATCTCCCCGCAAGAGCCCTTCACTGTTCAGGCGGCGGCGCTGATCCTTATCTGGGCGGCCATCGACATTTCCATCCTGATTGCCTACAGCCTGCTGTCGCGGCGCCTGGACCGCTACCGCCGGGTACGTCGCCTGCTCGACTGCGCGCCGGGTATCGTGTTGCTGGCGCTGGGCCTGCTGTCGTTCTCCCTGGGGGTGTACCGCGTATTCCAGTAAGCGCGCTCACACGCGGTCGAGCAGCTGCGCCTGCTCTGCCGCGCACAGCTGCAGCAGGTAGTCCCACACCACCCGCAGCCGTACCGACTTGTGCAGTTCGCGGCGGGTGCTCATCCAGTAGCTGCGCTGGATGGTCTCGCCCGGCACCACGCGCACCAGCGCCGGGTCGTCTTGCGCCATGTACATCGGCAGCACCGCGATGCCCAGCCCTGCCCTGGCCGCCTGCTGCTGGGCGATTACGCTGGTGCTGCGAAACACCACGTTCGGCGCCCGGCAGAAGCTGTTGAGAAACAGCAGCTCCTGGCTGAACAGCAGGTCATCCACGTAACCGATCCAGTCATGGGCTGCGAGGTCTTCGCGGTTGGCAAGCGCGGGTGCCCGTTGCAGGTAGGCGGGGCTGGCGTACAGCGCCAGGCGGTAATCGGTGAGCTTGCGGGTTATCAACAGGTCGGCCGAGGGCCGGTCCAGGTGGATGCTGATTTCCGCCTCGCGGTTGAGGATGCTGACGAAACGCGGCACCGCCACCAGTTCAACCTCAAGCCCTGGGTAGCGCTCGAACAGGCCCCCCAGGCGTGGCGTGAGGAACATGATGCCGATGCCTTCGGTCACGCCCAGGCGGATTTTGCCCAGTGGCATCATCGGCTGGGTCATCTCTTCCTGCGCCAGCAACGCCACGTTTTCCATGGCCTCGGCATGTTTGAGCAACGCCTGCCCCGCCGGGGTCAGCTCATAGCCTTGGGCGTGCTGCACGAACAAGGCGTTGCCCAGGCTGTGCTCAATGCTTTCGATGTGCCGAGCCACCGTGCTGTGGGTGGTATTCAGGCGTTTGGCGGCGGTCAGCAAACGGCCGCTACGGTGCAGTTCGAGAAAAAAGCGCAGGTCGTTCCAGTCGAACATGGGCATTTATCCGTTGTTCAAAAACGCACAGCCGGTGGGTGAAATTTCGCGTTTTCATCTCGAAGCTAATCAATACCATGGGGGAAGACAAGAATAAAAATCGGTGCGAGGTTCCCATGCCATCAGCTCCAAGCGCATACGACTACGTCATAGTCGGCGCCGGCCCCGCAGGTTGCCTGCTGGCCAATCGGCTTTCCGCCGACCCCAAGGTTTCGGTGCTGCTGCTGGAAGCGGGCGGCCGCGACAACTACCCCTGGATTCACATACCCGTCGGCTACCTGTTCTGCATCGGCAACCCACGCACCGACTGGTGCTTCAAGACCCAGGCGCAGCCCGGCCTCAATGGCCGTGCGCTGAGTTACCCACGGGGCAAGGTGCTGGGCGGCTGTTCGTCCATCAACGGCATGATCTACATGCGCGGCCAGGCCAGCGACTACGATGGCTGGGCAGCACAGGGCAACGCCGGCTGGGGCTGGCAGGACGTGCTGCCGCTGTTCCGCCAGAGCGAACAGCATTACGCCGGCGACTCTCCTGCCCACGGCGGCAAGGGCGAGTGGCGGGTTGAATTGCAACGTTACCGCTGGCCCATTCTCGATGCCTTCCGCAGTGCCGCCGTCCAGTGTGGGGTGGACAGCGTGGACGACTTCAATACCGGGGATAACCAGGGGTGTGGATATTTCCAGGTGAACCAGCGCTCGGGTATTCGCTGGAATTCTGCCAAGGCGTTCCTGCGCCCGGTGCTCAAGCGCGCCAACCTGACGGTGCTGACGGGGGTGCAGGTGGACCGCCTGGTTGTGGATAACCACCGGGCCACGGCGGTCCATGCCCACCACGATGGCAATGCACAGTTATACACAGCCCGCCGGGAGATTCTGCTCAGCGCCGGCGCGATTGGCTCGCCTGGCATTCTGCAGCGGTCTGGCATCGGCCCGCGGCCTTTGCTCGAAGGCCTGGGGATAACCGTGCAGCACGAACTGCCGGGGGTTGGCGGCAACCTGCAGGACCATTTGCAGCTGCGCCTGATCTACAAGGTCAACAACACCCGCACCCTCAACCAGGTCGCCAACAGCCTGTGGGGCAAGTTCGGCATGGGCGTTCGCTACCTGTACGACCGCAGCGGCCCGCTGGCCATGGCTCCCAGCCAGTTGGGCGCGTTCATCAAGTCCGACCCGCAGCAACCCAGCGCCAACCTTGAATACCACGTGCAGCCACTGTCGCTGGACCGCTTCGGCGAGCCGCTGCACAGCTTCCCGGCGTTCACCGCGTCGGTGTGCAACCTGCGGCCCAGAAGCCGCGGGCGTGTGGATATCAGCTCGGCAAGCCCGGATGACGCGCCGGTCATCGACCCCAACTACCTCAGCCATCCCGATGACCTGCGCGTCGCCGCCCAGGCTATCCGCCTTACCCGGCGTATTGTCGACGCCCCTGCCCTGCGCATCTTCAGCCCGTCGGAATACCTGCCGGGGCCGCACCTGGAAACCGAGGCGCAGCTGCAGGAAGCGGCAAGTGCCATCGGTACGACTATATTTCACCCGGTGGGCACCTGCCGCATGGGCAATGGGCCGCAGGACGTGGTGGACGCCACCCTGCGCGTGCACGGCATCGACGGCCTGCGCGTGGTGGACGCCTCGATCATGCCCGAGATTGTCTCCGGCAATACCTGTACACCGACGTTGATGATCGCGGAAAAAGCCGCGCAGATGATCCTGCAAGGCACCCCGCGCGTGGAGGAGAAACCCAGGCAACAAGCCCAGCCGGTCAACTGACCTGCGGGGAACGGCGAGGGCCGCAGCAGTCCGCGGCCCTCGACAGTGGACAACAACAATAATCACTGTGCCCTCAGGGCTGGAAGGACAAGACACATGGCGGACTACATCCAGGATCACAGCGCGGGGGTTGCGCCTGTCGCGGCCCGGGAAGACCGGAAAATCATCTTCGCCTCGTCCCTCGGGACCGTTTTCGAGTGGTACGACTTTTTCCTCTACGGCGCCCTGGCGGCGGTCATCAGCAAACAGTTCTTCGCCGGGGTCAACGAGACCACGGCATTCATCTTCGCGTTGATGGCATTCGCTGCAGGCTTCCTGGTGCGTCCGTTCGGGGCGTTGGTGTTCGGCCGCCTGGGCGACATGATCGGGCGCAAGTACACCTTCCTGATGACCATCGTGCTGATGGGGCTGTCCACCTTCGCGGTGGGGTTGCTGCCCACCTACAGCAGCATCGGCATCGCCGCGCCGATCATCCTGGTATGCCTGCGCATGCTTCAGGGCCTGGCGCTGGGCGGTGAATACGGCGGCGCTGCCACCTACGTGGCCGAGCACGCACCTGCCGGCAAACGCGGCATGCACACCGGCTGGATTCAATCCACCGCCACCCTGGGCCTGCTGCTGTCGTTGCTGGTGGTGCTGGCGTGCCGCTACATGACCGGCGATGCGTTCGAAACCTGGGGCTGGCGCCTGCCCTTCCTGCTGTCGATCGTGCTGTTGGGCGTGTCCACCTGGATTCGCATGAGCCTGCATGAATCGCCGACCTTTTCGCGGATGAAAGCCGAGGGCAAGACCAGCAAATCGCCGATCAAGGAGTCGTTCGGTTCCTGGCAGAACCTCAAGATCGTGTTGATTGCCCTGTTCAGCATCAACGCCGGCCAGGCGGTGACCTTCTATTGCGCGCAGTTCTACGTGCTGTTCTTCATGACCCAGATGCTCAAAATGGACCCCACCCAGGCCAACAGCCTGCTGATCATCAGCGTGATCATCGGGGCGCCGTTCTTCGTCATCTGCGGCTGGCTGTCGGACCGCATTGGCCGCAAGCCCATCCTGATGACGGGCCTGCTGCTGGCCACCGTCCTCTACTTCCCGCTGTTCAAGGCGCTGAGCCACTACGCCAACCCGCAGATCGACCAGGCCAGCCGCCAGGCGCCGATAACCGTGATGGCCGATCCGTCTGGCTGCACCTTCCAGTTCGACCCGGTGGGCAAGGCGCGTTTCGACAGCCCCTGCGACAAGGTCAAGACCTTCCTGGTGAAGCAGGGCCTGCCCTACGCCTCGGCACCCGCTGACGCGGCCAACCCGGTGGTGGTCACCATTGGCGACAAGCGTATAGACGGCTACGACGAGGCTGCCCTGCGCGCGGCGGTGACGGCGGCGGGCTACCCGGCCAAGGCCGACCCAAGCCTGGTGAACCAGCCCATGGTGGTGCTGTTGATCGTGGCCATGATCCTCATCGCCACCATGACCTACGGGCCACTGGCGGCGGTGATGGTCGAACTGTTCCCCACGCGTATTCGCTACACCTCGCTGTCGCTGCCCTACCACATCGGCAACGGCTGGTTTGGCGGTTTCCTGCCCACGGTGTCGTTCGCACTGGTGGTGTACACCGGGGATATCTTCTACGGGCTGTGGTACCCGGTAGTGGTGACGGGGGTAAGCCTGGTGGTGGGTCTGTTCTGCCTCAAGGAGACTCGCGGCGTCGACCTGGACAAGGTGTAAACCTGGCTAATCACAGGCATAAAAAAACCGGCGATCAAGGCCGGTTTTTTTATGCTTCGAAAAACTTATGCACGTTTTACATCGCGTCATCGCGAGCAGAAATAAGCTTTTAAATTAGCTACTTACGACGTTTTTTTGGAAAAGATCCAAATACTGTACACAAGTTATCCACAGATCAGCCGACCGCCGGCGTGTCCTCGACTTGCGGATTTTCCGGCAGCGAACCCAGGGCTCGCTGAGTGGCTTCGTTCCACGCAGCCACGCGGTCGTTGAGCTCGGCGATGGCCCGTGGGCCGGTACCGTTGGCGTACATCGGCTCACCGATTACCACCTCGATGGTGCCGGCGCGCTTGCCCCAGCCTTCCTTCGGCCAGAACTTGCCGGCGTTGTGGGCGATAGGCAGCACCGGCAGCTCGGCGTTCACCGCCAACGCTGAGCCACTGCGCGAGAATTTGCCGATCTTGCCGAACGGCACGCGGGTGCCTTCCGGGAAAATCAGTACCCAGACATTGTCCTTCAGCAGTTCGTCGCCTTTCGCGGCCACCACTTTCAGGGCTGCCTTGGGGTTGTCGCGGTCAATGGCGATAGGCCGCAGCATGGCCATCGCCCAGCCGAAGAACGGCACGTACAGCAGTTCGCGCTTGAGCACCTGGCTCAAGGGCTGGAAATAGGCAGAGAGGAAAAAGGTTTCCCATGTGCTCTGGTGGTTGGAAACGATAACGCAGCGCTGGGCGGGTACATGCTCGGCACCGGTGACTTTCACCTGGATGTTGAGGATGGTACGGGTCAGGAACAACGCGCATCGGCACCAGTACACGTTAATGAAACGGTAACGGGCCGGAAACTTGAGAAAGGGAGCAACAAAGAAGCTCAGGGTGCACCACAAGAGCGAGCTGGTGCCCAACAGCAAGTAGAAGACGAAAATTCGGATCGCCTGCAGTGTCGACATAGCGGCTTGTACCGTTGCGGGCGAACCCGCCTGTTAGAAGCGCACCTTTCGAATCGACCCAAGCATGCCGCGCCGCCAGGGCGGCGCGGTAGTGTTCAGGGATTCAAAGGCGCCCTAGGTGTGGATAAGTGCTCTGGCTACAGCAGCCAGATCATCGAAAATCAGCGTCCCCTCGGGCAAGCCCTTGTCCAGGGTCCTGCAACCTTTTCCGGTTTTCACCAGAACAGGTTGAGAGTCGACGGCCAACGCAGCTTCCAGGTCACCCTTGCTGTCACCCACGAACCACACACCGGCCAGGTCAGCCTGGTAGTGCGCGGCGATGGTCTGCAGCATGCCCGGCCGCGGCTTGCGGCAGGCGCAACCCTCGTCCGGGCCATGGGGACAATAGACGATCAACCCGACTTCGCCACCCTGCTCTGCCACCAGCGTGCGCAGGCGCGCATGCATGGCATCGAGGGTGGCCAGGTCGTAGTAACCGCGGGCAATGCCCGACTGGTTGGTTGCCACGGCAACCGTCCAGCCGGCCTTGCTCAGCTGCGCGATGGCGTCGATGGACCCAGGAATGGGAATCCATTCCTGCACCGACTTGATGTAGGCGTCGGAGTCTTCATTGATGACTCCGTCGCGGTCCAGTATCACCAGCTTCAAGGCTTACCCCAGCAGCGAAATGTCGGCAACGCCCAGGAACAGCCCACGCAGGCGCGACAGCAAGGCGTAGCGGTTGGCGCGTACCTTGGGGTCTTCGGCGTTGACCATCACCGCTTCGAAGAACGCGTCCACCGGCTCGCGCAGGGCGGCCAGGCGGGTGAGTGCTTCGTTGTACTGGCGGGCAGCTGCCATCGGGTGCACGGCCTGGTCGGCCTGCTGGATGGCCGAGTACAGCGAGAACTCGTTGGCGTTGTCGAAGTACTTCGGCTCCACGGTAGTGGCAATCGAGCCTTCGGCCTTGCTCAGCAGGTTCGACACGCGCTTGTTCACCGCGGCCAGGGCAGCGGCTTCCGGCAGCTTGCGGAAAGCCTGGACGGCCTGCACGCGCTGGTCGAAGTCCAGTGCCGAACCTGGGTTCAGGGCACGTACCGACAGGTAGGTGGCGACATCGGTGCCTTCGTCTTCGTAACGCGCACGCAGGCGGTCGAAGATGAATTCCAGCACCTGGCCGGCCAGGCCGGCGGCCTTGACGTTGGCACCGAACGCAGACACGGCGAAGGCCACGGCCTTGTCCAGGTCCAGGTCCAGCTGCTTCTCGATCAGGATACGCAGCACGCCCAGTGCGGCACGGCGCAGGGCATACGGGTCTTTGCTGCCGGTTGGCAGCATGCCGATGCCGAAGATGCCGACCAGGGTGTCCAGCTTGTCGGCAATGGCCACGGCGGCACCGGTAAGGGTGCTCGGCAGCTCGGCGCCGGCGCCACGCGGCATGTACTGCTCGTTCAGGGCCAGGGCGACGTCGTCCGGCTCACCGTCGTTCAGGGCGTAGTAGTAACCGGCCACGCCTTGCATTTCGGGGAACTCACCGACCATCTCGGTGGCCAGGTCGCACTTGGACAGCAGGCCGGCACGGGCAGCGCGCTGGGCGTCGCCGCCGATCAGCGGGGCGATGAACGCAGCCAGCTTGGAAACCCGCACGGCCTTGTCGTAGACGCTGCCCAGTTGGGCCTGGAACACCACGTTCTTGAGGCGTTCGTTGAAGCTTTCCAACGGCTGCTTCTTGTCCTGCTTGAAGAAGAACTCGGCGTCGGTCAGGCGTGGGCGCACGACTTTCTCGTTGCCCAGCACGATCTGGCTCGGGTCCTTGCTCTCGACGTTCGCCACGGTGATGAAGCGCGGCAGCAGCTTGCCGTCCACGTCCAGCAGGCAGAAGTACTTCTGGTTGTCCTGCATGGTGGTGATCAAGGCTTCCTGGGGCACTTCCAGGAAACGCTCTTCGAACGAGCACACCAGCGGCACTGGCCATTCGACCAGGGCGGTTACTTCGTCCAGCAAGGCCGGTGGCACGATGGCGGTGCCTTCCTGCTGCATCGCCAGTTCCGCGGTGCGCTTGCTGATGATGTCGCGACGCTCACCGGCGTCGGCCAGCACGTAGGCCTTGCGCAGGTCTTCGGCGTAGTTGGCCGGGGCGCTGATGCGCACGTTTTCCGGGTGGTGGAAGCGGTGACCGCGCGATTCACGGCCGGCTTTCTGGGCCAGGATGGTGCAATCCACCACCTGGTCGCCCAGCAGCATCACCAGCCATTGGGTCGGACGCACGAACTCGACCTTGCGGGCACCCCAGCGCATGCGCTTGGGAATGGGCAGGTCGTTGAGCGAGTCTTCGACGATGGTTGGCAGCAGCGAGGCGGTCGGCTTGCCGACGATGCGCTGGCTGAAACGCAGCTTCGGGCCGCTCTGGTCGATTTCGGCCAGGTCTACGCCGCACTTCTTGGCGAAGCCCAGGGCTGCCTGGGTAGGGTTGCCTTCGGCGTCGAAGGCAGCCTGGCGTGGCGGGCCGTCAAGGTTGATGCTGCGATCGGGCTGCTGGGTGTCCAGGCCGCTGATCAGCACGGCCAGGCGGCGCGGCGCGGCGTAGACCTTCTTGGCGGTGAAGTTCAGGCCGGCGGCCTGCAGGCCTTTCTCGATACCGCCCAGGAAAGCGTCGCCCAGGGTGTTCAGGGCCTTGGGTGGCAGCTCTTCGGTGCCCAGTTCAACCAGGAAATCTTGAGCACTCATTGTGCAGCCTCCAGCTTAGCCAACACTTCATCACGCAGATCAGGGGACGCCATGGGGAAGCCCAGCTTGGCGCGGGCTTGCAGGTAGCTTTGCGCCACGGCGCGGGCCAGGGTGCGCACGCGCAGGATGTACTGCTGGCGGGCGGTGACCGAGATCGCGCGGCGGGCATCGAGCAGGTTGAAGGTGTGCGACGCTTTCAGGACCATTTCGTAGGTCGGCAGCGGCAGCTCCAGCTCGATCAGGCGGTTGGCTTCGCTTTCGTAGAAGTCGAACAGTTCGAACAGCTTCTCGACGTTGGCGTGTTCGAAGTTGTAGGTGGACTGCTCCACCTCGTTCTGGTGGAACACGTCGCCATAGGTGACCTTGCCGAACGGGCCGTCGGTCCACACCAGGTCATACACCGAGTCCACGCCCTGCAGGTACATGGCCAGGCGTTCCAGGCCGTAGGTGATTTCGCCGGTGACCGGGTAGCACTCGATGCCGCCTACCTGCTGGAAGTAGGTGAACTGGGTGACTTCCATGCCGTTCAGCCAGATTTCCCAGCCCAGGCCCCATGCGCCCAGGGTCGGCGATTCCCAGTTGTCTTCGACGAAGCGGATATCGTGGACCAGCGGGTCCAGGCCGATGTGCTTCAGCGAGCCCAGGTACAGCTCCTGGAAGTTCTCCGGGTTCGGCTTCAGAACCACCTGGAACTGGTAGTAGTGCTGCAGGCGGTTGGGGTTTTCACCGTAGCGGCCGTCACCAGGACGACGGCTTGGCTGCACGTAGGCAGCGTTCCAGGTTTCCGGGCCGACGGCGCGCAGGAACGTGGCGGTATGGAAAGTGCCGGCGCCTACTTCCATATCGTAGGGCTGAAGCACCACACAACCTTGCTCGGCCCAGTATTGCTGGAGCGCGAGGATCAAGTCTTGGAAGGTACGCACGGCTGGCGTAGGCTGGCTCACGAAATTCACCTGTTTCTAGGGCTGCGAATATAAAGAGCGGGAGTATACCCCGATTCGCCCTGACCTCTACCCTTGGAGCCTTATGCCACGCTGCTTTTGGTGCTCGCAAGAGCCGATCTACCAGGCTTATCACGACGAAGAATGGGGGGTTGAGCTGCGTGACCCCGGTCGTCTGTTCGAATTGCTGCTGCTGGAAGGCTGCCAGGCCGGCCTGTCGTGGATCACCGTGCTGAAGAAGCGCGAGCACTACCGCCAGGTGATGTTCGGCTTCGACCCGCAGCGGCTGGCGCGCATGACCGATGAGGAAGTCGAGGCGCGCATGCTCGACCCCGGCATTATCCGCAACCGCCTGAAAATCAAGGCCGCGCGGCAGAACGCGCAGGCCTGGCTGAAGCTTCCGGACCCGGTGGCGCTGCTGTGGTCGTTCGTCGGTGGCAAGCCGAAAATCAACCACTTTCCCGACCGTACCCACATCCCCACGCAAACGCCGGAAGCCGAAGCCATGAGCAAGGCGTTGAAGAAAGCCGGCTTCACCTTCGTCGGCCCGACCATCTGCTACGCCTTCATGCAGGCCTCGGGCATGGTCATGGACCACACCCAGGATTGTGATCGCTACGCCGCTTTGTGCCGCTGACGGTTACAATGGCGCCTCGCTGAAGAAAGGAGTGGGCTGTGGATAAGTTCAAAGGCGCCCTGATGGTCGGGGCCCTGCGGTTGTTTGCGATGCTGCCATGGCGCGCGGTCGAGGCCGTGGGTTCGGCCATTGGCTGGCTGACCTGGAAGCTGCCGAACCGGTCGCGGGAAATCGTGCGCATCAACCTCGCCAAGTGTTTCCCCGAACTGGACGCCGCCGCGCGCGAGCGCCTGGTGGGCCAGAGCATGATGGACATCGGCAAAAGCCTGACCGAGAGCGCTTGCGCCTGGATCTGGCCGGCCGAGAAGTCGCTGAAGCTGGTGCGCGAGGTGCAGGGGCTGGAAGTGCTGGAACAGGCGCTGGCGTCCGGCAAGGGCGTGGTCGGTATCACCAGCCACCTGGGCAACTGGGAAGTGCTGAACCACTTCTACTGCATGCAGTGCAAACCCATCATTTTCTACCGCCCGCCCAAACTCAAGGCAGTGGATGAACTGCTGCAGAAGCAGCGCGTACAGCTGGGCAACCGGGTAGCGGCTTCCACCAAGGAAGGCATCCTCAGTGTCATCAAGGAAGTGCGCAAGGGCGGCCAGGTGGGCATTCCCGCCGACCCGGAGCCGGCAGAATCGGCTGGCGTATTCGTGCCGTTCCTGGGCACCCAGGCGCTGACCAGCAAGTTCGTGCCCAACATGCTCGCCGGCGGCAAGGCCGTGGGCGTGTTCCTGCACGCGCTGCGCCTGCCCGATGGTTCGGGCTTCAAAGTGATTCTGGAAGCGGCGCCTGAAGCGATGTACAGCACCGACACCGAGACTTCGGTAGCGGCGATGAGCGAAGTGATTGCCAAGTATGTGCGGGCTTACCCGAGCCAGTACATGTGGAGCATGAAGCGCTTCAAGAAGCGCCCTGCTGGCGAGGCTCGCTGGTACTGAGATTTGCGTTCGGGACGCAGCCTTCGGCAGCTGCTACGCGGTGGCGGTGTGCCCCGACCGCGTAGCAGCTGCCGCCAGGCCGCGTCCGTCACGGCGCCATGCGATCCAGCTTTTTCAGGAACACCGTCATTTCTTTCTCGGCCTGCTTGTCGCCATGGGCCTGCGCCGCGGTGATGCCCTGCTGCCAGGCCGCCCGTGCGCCGGCCACGTCGCCCTGCCCCTGCAGTGCCTTGCCCAGCAGCTTCCATGCCGCCGAATACTTGGGGTCCAGTTCCACGCAACGGGCCAGGTGCTCCGCCGCCCTGGCATGTTCGCCCAAATCCAGGTAACCCTTGCCCAGGCCGAAGCGCAGCAGCGAGTTATCCACACCCTTGGCCAGCATCTTCTCCAGTGATTCCAGCACGCGACAATCCTTCTAGAAGAAACTCAAGCCCACGTGGAACAGCTTCTCCACGTCACGAATGTACTTTTTATCCACAACGAACAGGATCACGTGGTCGCCTGCCTCGATCACCGTGGTGCCGCGGGCGATGATCACCTGCTCGTCGCGAATGATGGCGCCGATGGTGGTGCCGGACGGCAGCGCGATGTTCTCGATGGCCCGGCCCACCACCTTGCTCGACTTGGCGTCGCCATGGGCCACGGCCTCGATAGCCTCGGCCGCGCCACGGCGCAGGGAGTGCACGCTGACAATATCGCCGCGGCGCACGTGGGCCAGCAGGGTGCCGATGGTAGCGAGCTGCGGGCTGATGGCGATGTCGATTTCGCCGCCCTGTACCAGGTCGACGTAGGCCGGGTTGTTGATGAGGGTCATCACCTTGCGCGCGCCGAGGCGCTTGGCCAGCAGCGACGACATGATGTTGGCCTCGTCGTCGTTGGTCAGGGCCAGGAAAATGTCGGCCTGGGCGATGTTCTCTTCCACCATCAGGTCGCGGTCCGAGGCGCTGCCCTGCAGGATGACCGTGCTGTTGAGGGTGTCGGACAGGTGCCGGCAGCGCGCCGGGCTCATCTCGATGATTTTCACCTGGTAGCGGCTTTCAATCGCCTCGGCCAGCCGCTCGCCAATCTGCCCGCCGCCGGCGATCACCACGCGCTTGTTGCTCTCGTCCACGCCGCGCAGCTCGCCCATTACCGCGCGAATGTCCTCGCGGGCGGCGATGAAGAACACCTCGTCATCGGCCTCCACCACGGTGTCGCCACGCGGCAGGATGGCCCGGTCGCGGCGGAAGATGGCCGCCACGCGGGTCTCGACGTTGGGCATGTGCTCGCGGATCTGGCGCAGCTGCTGGCCCACCAGCGGGCCACCGTAGAAGGCTTTCACCGCCACCAGTTGCGCCTTGCCGTCGGCGAAGTCGATCACCTGCAGGGCACCGGGAATCTCGATCAGGCGCTTGATGTAGTGGGTGACCACCTGTTCCGGGCTGATCAGCACGTCCACCGGAATGGCTTCGTTGGCGAACAGCGCGTCGCGGGTCAGGTAGGCCGCCGCGCGCACCCGGGCGATCTTGGTGGGGGTGTGGAACAGGGTGTGGGCGACCTGGCACGCGACCATGTTGGTCTCGTCGCTGTTGGTCACCGCCACCAGCATGTCGGCGTCTTCGGCGCCGGCCTTCAGCAGCACCGTGGGGAACGAGGCGTGGCCTTGCACCGTACGGATGTCCAGGCGGTCGCCCAGGCTGCGCAGGCGCTCGCCGTCGGTGTCCACCACGGTGATGTCGTTGGCCTCGCCGGCCAGGTGCTCGGCCAGGGTGCCGCCAACCTGGCCGGCACCCAGGATGATGATCTTCATCCGCTACTCCTGTCAGTTCGCGCGCTGGGCGGCGATCTTGATCAGCTTGGCATAGTAGAAGCCGTCGTGGCCGCCTTCCTGCGCCAGCAACTGGCGGCCGTGGGGCTGCTTGATGCCGGCCGTGGTGGCCAGGTCCAGCTCGCGGGCGCCAGGGGTGCGCGCCAGGAAGGCTTCGATCACCTTGGTGTTTTCCGTGGGCAGCGTCGAGCAGGTGGCGTACAGCAGCACGCCGCCCACTTCCAGGGTTGGCCACAGCGCGTCCAGCAGCTCGCCTTGCAGCGTGGCCAGGGCCTGGATATCGTCGGGCTGGCGGGTCAGCTTGATGTCCGGGTGGCGGCGGATAACGCCGGTGGCCGAGCATGGCGCGTCGAGCAGGATGCGGTTGAAGCTCTGCTTGTCCCACCATTGGCCGGTGTCGCGCGCATCACAGGCGATCAGCTGGGCGTCGAGGCCCAGGCGGTCGAGGTTTTCGCGCACGCGCACCAGGCGCTTGGCTTCCAGGTCAATGGCTACCACGCCTTTCAGCGCAGGCTCGGCTTCCAGCAGGTGGCAGGTCTTGCCACCGGGGGCGCAGCAGGCGTCCAGCACGCGTTGGCCGGGGGCCAGGTCAAGCAGGTCGGCGGCCAGTTGCGCGGCCTCGTCCTGCACGCTGATCCAACCGTCGGCGAAGCCTGGCAGGTCGCGTACGTCGCAGGCCTGCTCCAGCACGATACCGTCGCGGCTGAACTGGCAAGCGCTGGCGCCGACCTCAGCCTGTTCCAGCAGCGCCAGGTAGGCGTCGCGGCTGTGGTGGCGGCGGTTTACCCGCAGAATCATTGGCGGGTGGGCGTTGTTGGCGGCGCAGATGGCTTCCCATTGCTCGGGCCAGAAGGCTTTCAGCGACTTCTGCAGCCAGCGTGGGTGCGCGGTGCGTACCACCGGGTCACGTTCCATCTCGGCCAGCAGGTCGTTGCCTTCGCGCTGGGCACGGCGCAGCACGGCGTTGAGCAGCGCCTTGGCCCAGGGCTTCTTGAGCTTGTCGGCGCAGCCCACGGTTTCGCCGATGGCGGCGTGGGCTGGCACGCGGCTGTAGAACAGCTGGTACAGGCCAACCAGCATCAGCGCTTCGACGTCGGCGTCGGCGGCCTTGAAGGGTTTCTGCAGCAGCTTTTCAGCCAGCGCCGACAGCCGTGGCTGCCAGCGTGCCGTACCGAACGCCAGGTCCTGGGTGAAGCCGCGGTCGCGGGCTTCCACCTTGTCCAGTTGCAGCGGCAACGAGCTGTTCAGCGAGGCCTTGCCGCTGAGAACGGCGGCCAGGGCGCGGGCGGCGGCGAGACGCGGGTTCATTGGCCCAGCACCGCGCCGACGGCGAATTTCTCGCGGCGGCTGTTGAACAGGTCACTGAAGCTCAGCGGCTTGCCGCCGGGGAACTGCAGGCGGGTCAGGCATAGGGCCTGGTCGCCACAGGCCACTACCAGGCCTTCCTTGCTGGCGCCCAGGATGGTGCCGGGTGCGCCCTGCTCCGGGCTGACCTGCGCGGCCAGCACCTTCACGGCTTCGCCGTTCAGGGTGCTGTGGCAGATTGGCCACGGGAAGAAGGCGCGCACCAGGCGCTCCAGCACCTCGGCCGGTTGGCTCCAGTCAATGCGTGCCTCGTCCTTGTTCAGCTTGTGTGCATAAGTGGCCAGGCTGTCGTCCTGCACTTCGCCTTCAAGCGTGCCGGCGTCAAGGCCTGCGATAGCTTCGATGACGGCCGGCGGGCCCATCTGCGCCAGCCGGTCGTGCAGGCTGCCGCCGGTGTCGTCGGCGCTGATCGGGGTGCTGACCTTGAGCAGCATCGGCCCGGTGTCGAGGCCCGCTTCCATGCGCATCACGGTCACGCCGCTTTCGGCGTCGCCAGCCTGCACCGCACGCTGGATCGGCGCGGCACCGCGCCAGCGTGGCAGCAGCGAGGCGTGGCTGTTTATGCAGCCCAGGCGCGGGATATCCAGCACCACCTGCGGCAGGATCAGGCCGTAGGCCACCACCACCATCAGGTCGGGCTTGAGCGCGGCCAATTCAGCCTGGGCGTCTTCGTTGCGCAGGGTAGGCGGCTGCAGCACGGTAATGCCGTTTTCCAGCGCCAGCTGCTTCACCGGGCTGGGCATCAGTTTCTGCCCACGGCCGGCCGGGCGGTCCGGTTGGGTGTACACGGCGACCACTTCATAAGGGCTGGCCAGCAGGGCCTTGAGGTGTTCGGCGGCAAATTCGGGCGTGCCCGCGAAAACGATGCGCATGCTCATGGATTACTCGCTGGAAAAGAAAAAGGCTTGCCGTGGCAAGCCTTTGGAATGTGAGGGGTCAAGCTTGCTGGCGGTGGGCTTTTTCCAGCTTCTTCTTGATCCGGTCACGCTTGAGCGTAGACAGGTAATCGACGAAGAGCTTGCCGTTGAGGTGGTCGCACTCGTGCTGGATGCACACGGCCAGCAGGCCCTCGGCAATCAGCTCGAACGGCTTGCCGTCGCGGTCCAGGGCCTTGACCTTGACGCGCTGCGGGCGGTCGACGTTCTCGTAGTAGCCGGGTACCGACAGGCAGCCTTCCTGGTATTGGCCCATTTCTTCGGTCAACGACTCGAATTCAGGGTTGATGTACACCATGGGCTCGCTGCGGTCTTCGCTCAGGTCCATGACCACCACGCGCTTGTGCACGTTGACCTGGGTGGCGGCCAGCCCGATGCCAGGCGCTTCGTACATGGTTTCAAACATGTCATCGACCAACTGGCGAACTTCGTCGTCCACCACGGCCACTGGCTTGGCGATGGTGCGCAGACGCGAGTCTGGAAATTCGAGGATGTTTAAAATAGCCATATGCGTATTTGCTGCACTGTGAGGTAAAGTCAAAGGTAGCAGCCGCGCAAGGTGCTTGGGGGCGGTCTGCCTGTCAAACGCTCTCCCAGGGAGATGGGCCGCGAGCGGCTGCGTTTCACGTGAACGTACATAATAAAGGGATTCACGGCATGAGGAAATCACTACTCGCCCTGCTGCTCATGGCGTGCGCCGGCCTGGCCAACGCCGATGTGCAGCTCAAGGACGGTTATCCACAGCGCTACACTGTGGTTCAGGGCGACACACTTTGGGACATTTCCGCCAAATTCCTGCGCCAGCCGTGGCAATGGCCGCAGATCTGGCACGCCAACCCGCAAATTGCCAACCCGGATTTGATCTACCCCGGCGACTCGCTGGTGCTCAGCTACGTCAACGGCCAGCCGCAGCTGCTGCTGGAACGCGGCGCATCGCGTGGCACCATCAAGCTGTCGCCACGGGTGCGCAGCACGCCGGTCGCCGAAGCCATCCCCAGCATTCCGTTGCAGTCGATCAACGCCTTCCTGCTCAGCAACCGCATCCTCGACAGCAGCGACGCCTTTGACAGCGCACCGTACATTGTCGCCGGCCAGGGCGAGCGGGTAGTCAGCGGCATGGGTGACCGCATCTATGCGCGCGGCACCTTCGACCCGGCCCACGCCTCCTACGGCATTTTCCGCAAGGGCAAGGTCTACACCGACCCGGTCACCCACGAGCAGCTGGGCGTGAACGCCGACAACATGGGCGGCGGCGAAGTAGTGGCCACCGAGGGCGATATTGCCACCATCAACCTGCAGCGCTCCAGCGAGGAAGTGCGCCTTGGCGACCGCCTGTTTGTCAGCGAGGAGCGGCCGGTGAACTCCAACTTCCTGCCCAGCGCGCCAGCCCGGGAAGTCAGCGGCACCATCGTGGATGTGCCACGGGGTGTTACGCAGATTGGCAAGTACGATGTGGTCACCCTGGACCGTGGCAACCGCGACGGGCTCAAGGAGGGCAACGTTCTCGCCATCTACAAGACCGGCGAAACGGTGCGCGACCGGGTGACCGGCGAACTGGTGAAAATCCCCGATGAGCGCGCTGGCCTGCTGATGGTGTTCCGCACTTATGAAAAGCTCAGCTATGGTTTAGTGCTCAACGCCAATCGCTCCCTGGCAGTGATGGACAAGGTGAAGAATCCCTAGCCCGTCGGGAAAGTTGTCAAACAGTTACCAACAGAGTTATCCACAGCTTTTGCCTGCCGCTGTACAGGGGCCTGAATCAAGGATGATCAGATGCCGCTCTTTGCCAATGCTGCACTTCCCATGGATGAACTGGAGGCGCGCCTGCGTCTCCATCGCCTGACCGACACCGGGCCAAAACGCTTTCAGCAGTTGTTTGAAGCCTTCGGTTCGGCGGCCGAGGCGCTGCGGGCACCGCTGTCGGCCTGGCGCGCGATAGGCATGACCGCGGCCGCCTGCGAGGCCCGCGACAGCCCTGCGGTTAAAGCCGGTGGCAAGGCTGCAATGGCCTGGCTAGAGCGCCCGGGCCAGCATTTGCTGATGTGGGACGACCCTGGCTACCCTGCCCTGCTGGCTGAAACCAGCGCTGCACCGCCGCTGCTGTTCATTGCCGGCGACCCCACCATTCTGGAAAAACCGCAGCTGGCCATCGTCGGTAGCCGCCGGGCGTCGCGCCCTGGCCTGGACACTGCCGCAGCCTTCTCCCGCAGCTTGGCCAAGGCGGGTTTCGTCATCACCAGCGGCCTTGCTGCCGGGGTGGATGGCGCTGCGCACCAGGCTGCCCTGGACGTTGGCGGGCAGACAATCGGCGTGCTGGGCACAGGTATCGAAAAACTTTATCCACAGCGCCACAGGGCACTCGCCGCGCAGATGGCTGCGTCGGGCAGCGCGGTGGTTTCCGAGTTTCCGCTGGACGCCGAACCCATCCCTGCCAACTTCCCCCGGCGCAACCGCATCATCAGCGGCTTGTCCCTGGGCGTGCTGGTGGTGGAGGCCAGCCTTGCCAGCGGTTCGCTGATTACCGCACGCCTGGCCAACGAGCAGGGGCGCGAGGTGTACGCCATTCCCGGCTCCATTCACCACCCGGGCGCCAAGGGCTGCCACCAGCTGATCCGCGATGGCGCGCAGTTGGTGGAGACCGTGGAGCACATTCTGGAACCCTTGCGCGGCTGGCAGCGGGTGGCGTTGCCAGCGCCATTGGTGGACCACCCTTTGCTGGCGCTGCTGCATGCGGCGCCGCAAAGCAGCGAGGCGCTGATGCGTTCCAGCCGGTGGCCGCTGCCCAAGCTGTTGCAGGCGCTTACCGAGCTTGAGCTTGAGGGGCGCGTGGTCAACGAGGCCGGGCGTTGGTTTGCGCGCTCCAGCTAAGTACACTGCTCACAGCATTCAAGCGGAGTAACAGTGATGGTGAGCAGTTGGCGTGTGCAACAAGCTGCGCGCGAAGTGAAGGCGGGCGCGGTCATTGCCTATCCAACCGAAGCGGTTTGGGGTCTGGGCTGTAATCCGTGGGACGCGGAAGCGGTCTATCGGTTGCTGGCGATCAAGTCACGGCCTGTGGATAAAGGCCTGATTCTGGTGGCGGACAACATCCGTCAGTTCGATTTCCTTTTCGAGGATTTCCCCGAAATCTGGCTGGACCGCATGGCCAGCACCTGGCCAGGCCCCAACACCTGGCTGGTGCCGCACCAGGGCCTGCTGCCCGAGTGGATCACCGGCAAGCACACCAGCGTGGCAATACGTGTCAGCGACCACCCGTTGGTGCGTGAGCTGTGTTCGCTGGTGGGGCCTATCGTGTCCACCTCCGCCAACCCCACTGGCCGGCCGCCGGCCATGAACCGCCTGCGCATCGAGCAGTATTTCCGTGGCCAGGTGGACCTGGTGCTGAACGGTGAGCTGGGTGGGCGCAAGAACCCCAGCGTGATTCGCGACCTGA
The DNA here is from genome assembly GCF_056175065.1 of Pseudomonas sp. JC1203. NCBI lineage: Bacteria > Pseudomonadati > Pseudomonadota > Gammaproteobacteria > Pseudomonadales > Pseudomonadaceae > Pseudomonas > Pseudomonas sp. JC1203. The sequence goes on along the minus strand of NZ_JBWCAM010000001.1, from coordinate 100,614 downwards.
TTACCGGTGACGTGATTCGCCCTTGAGGGCGGGCGCAAAACCTCCGTCGTAGCAGCGGCCGCAGGCCGCGTCAGGACCAACACGGTGCCTGGGGCGCGGCCTGCGGCCGCTGCTACGGTGAGGGTGGTGTTACGGCAGCAGAATGGTCGAGCCCATGGTGCGGCGCGCCGACAGCTCGGTCTGCGCCTTGGCCGCGTCGGCCAGCGGGTAGCGCTGGCTGATCTCCACGTCCAGCTTGCCGCTGGTGATCATCCCGAACAGCTCGTCGGCCATGGCCTGCAGGGTGCCGGCGGTGGCGTAGGTACCCAGGGTGGGACGGGTCACGTACAGCGAACCCTTGGACGCCAGGATACCCAGGTTCACGCCGCTGACCGCGCCCGAAGCGTTGCCGAAGCTGACCACCAGCCCGCGCGGCTCTACGCAGTCCAGCGAGGTTTCCCAGGTGTCCTTGCCGACGCCGTCATACACCACCTGGCATTTCTTGCCGCCAGTCAGCTCGTGCACACGCTTGGTCACGTCTTCGCGGCTGTAGTCGATGGTTTCCCAGGCGCCCAGGGTCTTGGCACGCGCTGCCTTTTCCGGCGAACTGACGGTGCCGATCAGCTTGGCGCCGATGGCTTTTGCCCACTGGCATGCCAGGGAGCCCACACCACCGGCGGCGGCATGGAACAGAATGGTTTCGTCGCGTTTCAGTTCGTAGGTCTGGCGGAACAGGTACTGCACGGTCAGGCCCTTGAGCATCACCGCCGCGGCCTGCTCGAAGCTGATGGCCTCGGGCAGCTTCACCAGCACGGCGGCCGGCAGGGTGTGCACTTCGCTGTAGGCGCCCAGCGGGCCGCCGGCGTAGGCCACGCGGTCACCTACCTTTACCGAGGTGACTTCGCTGCCCACCGCCTCTACCACGCCCGCGCCTTCGGTGCCCTGCCCGGACGGCAGGGACGGCACCGGGTACAGGCCGCTGCGGTAGTAGGTGTCGATGTAGTTCAGGCCGATGGCCTTGTTGCGTACCCGAACTTCCTGCGGGCCCGGCTCGGCTGGCTGGAAGTCGACGAATTCGAGGACTTCCGGACCACCGTTAGTGCTGAACTGAATACGTTTGGCCATCTGCAATCTCCTGAAACAGGCATGGAAAGCCCCTATCGGACGCCTTTGTAACCGCGCCGTCAACCGCTCAAAGCGGGCCGCGGGTGCTATGCTATGCGCCGAATTTGCTCTCGGGCGGCGGTAATCCCCAGCGCTGCCCGGCCTTTGCCCGTTACAAGGTGATGCCATGACTACCCGCACCGAAGCCGTAAAAGCCTACCTGCTCGACCTGCAAGAGCGGATCTGCAGCGCCCTTGAAACTGAAGACGGTGGCGCCCGTTTTGTCGAGGACGCCTGGAGCCGCGCCGCCGGTGGCGGCGGCCGCACCCGGGTGATCGAGAACGGCACGGTGATCGAGAAAGGCGGGGTCAACTTTTCCCACGTCTTCGGCAGTGGCCTGCCGCCGTCGGCCAGCGCCCACCGCCCGGAGCTGGCGGGCCGTGGCTTCGAAGCCCTGGGCGTGTCGCTGGTGATCCACCCGCACAACCCCCACGTGCCGACTTCCCACGCCAACGTGCGTTTCTTCATTGCCGAGAAGGAAGGTGAGGAAGCGGTGTGGTGGTTCGGTGGCGGCTTCGACCTGACGCCCTACTACGCCAACGAAGACGACTGCATTCACTGGCACCGCGTGGCGGAGCGCGCTTGTGCGCCGTTCGGCGAAGACGTGTACCCGCGCTACAAGGCGTGGTGCGACCGCTATTTCCACATCAAGCACCGCAACGAACCGCGCGGCGTGGGCGGCCTGTTCTTCGACGACCTGAACGAATGGGACTTCGACACCAGCTTCGCCTTCATGCGGGCCATCGGCGATGCCTACCTTGAGGCCTACCTGCCCATCGTGCAGCGCCGCAAAGCCATGGTCTACACCCAGCAGCAGCGCGAATTCCAGGAGTTCCGCCGCGGCCGCTACGTGGAGTTCAACCTGGTGTACGACCGTGGCACCCTGTTCGGCCTGCAGTCGGGGGGCCGTACCGAGTCGATCCTGATGTCGCTGCCGCCGCAAGTGCGCTGGGGCTACGACTGGAAGGCGGCGCCGGGTAGCGAAGAAGCGCGCCTGACCGACTACTTCCTCACCGACCGCGACTGGCTCGGCCAGGCCTGACAGCCGCTGTGGATAACCTATCATTTGCCTGCCCTTGAATTAGGAACTGCCTGCATGGACCGTTACGTCGTCTTCGGTAACCCGATTGGCCACAGCAAGTCGCCGGCCATCCACCGCCTGTTTGCCGAGCAGACCGGCCAGGCCATGGAATATGGCGCGCGGCTGGCGCCGCTGGATGACTTCGCCGGCAACGCCCTGGAGTTCTTCCAGGAAGGCCTGGGCGCCAACGTGACGCTGCCCTTCAAGGAAGACGCCTTCCGCCTGTGCAGCGTGCTCACCCCCCGCGCCCAGCGCGCCGGCGCGGTGAACATGCTCACGCGCCTGCCCGACGGCACCCTGCGCGGCGACAACACCGACGGCGTGGGCCTGGTGCGCGACCTGCTGAACAACGCCGGCGTCACCCTCAAGGGCAAGCGCATCTTGCTGCTGGGCGCCGGTGGTGCGGTGCGTGGCGTGGTGGAATCGCTGCTGGAACAGCAGCCGGTGTCGCTGGTCATCGCCAACCGCACCGTGGACAAGGCCGAGCTGCTGGCGCAGATCTTCGCCGGCCTGGGCCCGGTGGCCGCCAGCGGTTTCGACTGGCTGGAAGAGCCGGTGGACGTGATCATCAACGCCACCTCGGCCAGCCTTGCCGGTGATTTGCCGCCGATCAAGAGCAGCCTGATCCAGCCGGGCGTCACCGTGTGCTACGACATGATGTACGGCAAGGAGCCCACGCCGTTCTGCCGCTGGGCCGCCGAGCACGGCGCTGCCCAGGCCCTGGATGGCTTCGGCATGCTGGTGGAACAGGCCGCCGAGGCCTTCACCTACTGGCGTGGCGTAACCCCCGACTCGAAGACGGTAATGGCCACCCTGCGCCAGGAAATGGCCGCCGGCTAACCCTCGAACTGGATGGGGCAGTTGGCGGCCCCTTCCAGCTTGTGCAGTTCCTCGATCACCTGCGCCCGCGCGTGGCGCAGGGTCAGGCTGCGGGCCTGGGCGCGCAGCCGCCGCGCTTCCTGGTGCAGCATCTCCACCCCCGAATAATCGATGAAGTTGATCTGCTGCGCGTCGATCACTACGCGCTGGCCCTGCGCGCGCTGCAGCCGCACCTGCAGGTAGTGGCTGGCGCCGAAGAAGATCGAACCGCCAACGCGCAGCACCTCCTCGTCGCCGTCACGCCACTGCTGCACCCGCGGTTGCGAGGTGCGCTTGAGGTAGAAGAACAGCGACGCCAGCACCCCGGCGTAGATCGCCGTCTGCAATTCCAGCAGCAGGGTCGCCAGGCACGTCAGCGCCATCACCACGAACTCCGAGCGGCTGACCCGGAATAGCGCGCGAATGCCGCGGTGGTCCACCAGCCCCCAGCTGATCAGCAGAATGCTGCCGGCCATGGCGGCAATGGGAATTTGCGCGATTAGCTGCGCGCCGGTTACCGCGAACAGCGCCACCCACAGCGCCGAGAACACCCCCGCCAGCGGCGAGCAGGCGCCGGCTTCATAGCTCAGCCCGGAGCGGGTGAACGAGCCTGCCGACAGCGAGCCGGAAAAGAACGCACCGATGACGTTCGACAAGCCCTGGGCGCGAACCTCCTGGTTGGCGTCGAGCAACTGCTGCGAACGTGTGGCTATCGAGCGGGCAATCGACAGGCTGGTCACCAGCCCCAGCATGCCCACCGCCACGGCGCTGGGCAGCAGCCGCAGCACCAGCGCCGGGTCCAGCGGCAGCGGGCTGAATGGCGGCAGCTGGCCCACGAACTCGCTCACCCGGCGCACGTGGCCAAACATGCCCGGCCACAGCCAGGCCAACAGGCTGCCGCTGACCAAGGCAATCAGCAGGGTCGGCCAGCGCGGCACCAGCGCCTTCAGCAGCAGGCCCAGCGCCAAGGTGAACAGCCCCAGCAGCAGCGACGGTTTATCCACCTCGCCCAGGTGCTGAAACAGGTTGGTGAGGCTGGCCAGCGCCGTGGCCTGGCTGCTGAGCTCGATGCCCAGCAGGCTCGGCAGTTGGCCAATCGCAATGACAATGGCGGCGCCAAGGGTGAAGCCCAGCACCACCGAATGGGAGACGAAATTCACCAGTGCGCCGAAGCGCAGCATGCCCAGCAGCCACTGGAAAATGCCGGCGAGGAAGGTCAGCAGCAGGATCAACGTCACGTAGTCCTGGGTGGCCGGTACCGCCAGCGGGCTGACGCTGGCGTACAGCACGATGGAGATGGCCGCCGTGGGGCCGCAGATCAGGTGCCACGACGAGCCCCACAGGCAGGCGATCAGTACCGGAATGATGGCCGCGTACAAGCCGTATTCCGGCGGCAGGCCGGCGATCAGCGCGTAGGCGATGGACTGCGGCAACGCCAGGATCGCCCCGCTCAGGCCCACTACTGCGTCACGGCTGACGCTGGCGCGGGTCTGGCGTGGGAGCCAGGCCAGGAACGGCAGGATTCTTTCCAGTCGGGTACCGCGCATGAGGCTCTCTGTTTTCTGGTCTTTCCCGTGGGAGCTGGCTTGCCAGCGAGCTTTTCAGGGGGCAAGAAACTCGCTGGCAAGCCAGCTCCCACAGGGTTTGTGCGCAGATGCGTTAAAGCTTGGCTTTCACCGCGGGCAGCGCGTCCTGTCCATCCACGGTCTTCACCCCGTCCAGCCACTTGTCCAGCACCGTCGGGTTGGCCTTGATCCACTTCCTGGCCGCATCCGGGTAGCTGGCCTTGGTGTTCACCACGTCGGCCATGATGCTGTTCTCCATGTCCTGGGTAAAGGCCAGATTGCCCAGCAGCTTGGCGACATTCGGGCAGGCCTGTGCATAACCCTTGCGGGTCAGGGTGTAGACGCTGCCGCTGGCGCCGAAGTAGGCCTCGCCGCCCGTGAGGTAATGCATCTTGATCTCGACGTTCATGGGGTGCGGCGTCCAGCCGAGGAACACCACGAAGCGTTGCTTATCCACAGCCCTGCGCACTTCCGAAAGCATTGCCTGCTCGCTGGATTCCACTAGTTTCCACTGGCCCAGGTCGAATTCATTCTTCTTGATTATCTGCTGGATCGACAGGTTCGCCGGCGCCCCCGAGCCGATGCCGTAGATCTTGCCGCCGAACTTGTCGGCGTGCTTGTTCAGGTCGGCGAAGCTGTGCACGCCGGCGTCCCATACATAATCCGGCACCGCCAGGGTGAACTCGGTACCCTCCAGGTTCTTGGCGTATTGGGTCACGTCGCCGCTGGCCACGAATTTGTCGTAGAAGCCCTGCTGCGCCGGCATCCAGTTGCCGAGGAAGACGTCCACCTTGCCGTCTTTCAAGCCACCGTAGGCAATGGGCACCGCCAGGGTGTCGACCTTGGCCTTGTAGCCCATGCCGCCCAGCAGCAGCCCGGCAATGGCGTTGGTGGAAGCGATATCGCTCCAGCCGGGGTCGGCCATTTGCACCGTGCTGCAGCTTTGCTCATCGGCCAGCGCGTGCAGGCTGGTCACGGCCAACAAGCCGGTTACAACCACTGTGGATAACTTCATCGGCTTCCCCTCATCGATTATTGGTCTTGGCAGGGTTGTGGATAACGGGCCTTGCGCTCCAGATCGTCGAGGTCGATGTGGTTGCGCATGTACTGCTGGCTGGCGTCCACCAGCGGCTGGTGGTCCCAGCTCTTGAGTTTGCCCACGCTTAACGCCTTTGCCACCAGGCGGCGCCGACGCTGGCTGGCCAGCACCTGTTGGCGGATGGCCGCCACGTCCCACTTGGCGCGCGCCTCGGCCAGCAGGGCGGCGAACAGCGTGGCGTGGTGCGGCGACTGGCTCAGGTCCTCGCGTTCGTGCGGGTCATGGCGCACGTCGAAGAGTAGGCAAGGGTCGTCCTCGCTGTAGATAAATTTGTGCTCGCCGCGGCGAATCATCATCAGCGGGCCCACCGTGCCTTCGGCCATGTACTCGCCGAACACCTCGTCGTGGCCGCCCTGGCCTTGCAGGTGGCCGACCAGCGAGCGACCGTCCAATGGTAGCTGCGGGTCGACCTTGCCGCCGGCAAGCTCCACCAGCGTCGGCAGCAGATCGGCGGTGGACACTGCTGCGCTCACCCGCCCGGCCTGGAACTGCCCCGGTGCACAGACCAGCAGCGGCACCCGCGCCGACATCTCGAACCAGTGCATCTTGTACCAGAGCCCGCGCTCGCCGAGCATGTCGCCGTGGTCCCCGGAGAAGACGATGATGGTGTCCTCGGCCAGGCCGGTTTCCTCCAGCGTCTCCAGCAGCTTGCCGACGTTGCTGTCGATGTAGCTGCAGGCGCCGAAGTAAGCGCGGCGGGCGTCGCGAATCTTGTCCACGGGCAGCGGCTTGTCCCACAGGTCATACACCTTCAGCAGGCGCTGGGAGTGCGGGTCCAGTTCCGCCTGGCCCGGCACGTCGGCCGGCAGCGGAATGTCCTCGTCGCGGTACAGGTCCCAGAAGCGCTTGGGAATGGTGTAGGGGTCGTGGGGATGGGTCATGGATACGGTCAGGCAAAACGGCTGTTCGCCGTCCTCACGCACGTGGTCGAACAGATATTGCTGGGCCTTGAACACCACCTCTTCATCGAAATCCAGCTGGTTGGTGCGCACGCACGGCCCGGCCTGCAGCACCGAGGACATGTTGTGGTACCAACTGGGGCGCACGTCAGGCTCATCCCAGTTCACCGCCCAGCCGTAGTCGGCGGGGTAGATGTCGCTGGTCAGGCGCTCTTCATAACCATGCAGCTGGTCCGGGCCGCAGAAATGCATCTTCCCCGACAACGCCGTGCGGTAGCCCATGCGGCGCAGGTAGTGGGCATAGGTGGGCACGTCGGCGGGGAAATCGGCGGCGTTGTCGTAGGCGCCGATCTTGCTGGGCAACTGGCCGCTCACCAGGGTGAAGCGCGACGGCGCACATAATGGGCTGTTGCAGTAAGCGGCGTCGAACACCACGCCGCTGGCGGCCAGGCGGCTCAGGTGGGGCAGCTTGATCGGCGAGTTTTCGGCATAGAAGGGCAACAGCGGCGCGGCCATCTGATCGGCCATGATGAAGAGAATGTTCTTGCGCTTCATGGGTGGGCGGCATTCCATAGTGTTGAATTATGCGAAAGTGCTTCCAACCGAGCATGCGACCGCGCTGCCACGCGGTAAAGCCCACGTCAGGCAATGCCTAGGATAAGCCCAGCTAATGTTTGATAGCCTCGCCGATCTGTCCCTCGACCTGCTGCGCGCCTTTGAATGCGCCGCCCGCCAGCGCAGCTTCACCGCCGCCGCGGCCGAACTGGGCACCACCCAGCCTGCCGTCAGCCAGCAGATCAAGCGCCTGGAAGAGCAACTGGCAACGCGCCTGTTCGACCGCATCTACCGCGGCATCGAACTGACCGACGCCGGCCGCAGCCTGTTCGATGCGGTGCAGGCCGGTTTCGGCCAGATCGACGACGCCCTGGCCGCCCTCACCGCCCAACCCCAGCACGAGGTGCTGCAGGTGGCCACCGACTTCGCCTTCGCCGCCTACTGGCTGATGCCGCGCCTGCACCGCTTCCACCAGGCCCACCCCCACGTCGACGTCAGCCTGGTAACCAGCGAACGCAGCCACGCCATGCTGCGCAGCGACATCGACGTAGCCGTGCTGTTCGGCGACGGCCGTTTCAAACAGGGCGACAGCCACTGGCTGTTCGCCGAAGAAGTCTTCCCGGTGTGCAGCCCGCGCCTCCTGGAGAAGCAGACCACCCCCCTGCCCGCCCAAGCCCTGCTCGACCTGCCGCTGCTGCACCTGCGCGGCGAAAGCACCACCCACTGGTTCAACTGGACCACCCTGTTCCGCCACCTGCACATCCCCAGCGCGCCGGCCCCGGGCCAATTGCGCTTCGACAACTACACCCTGCTGATCCAGGCCGCCATCGCCGGCCAGGGCGTGGCCATCGGCTGGCGCCACCTGGTGGACGCGTTGATCGAACAGGGCCTGCTGTGCCGGCCCATCGCTGCAACGGCCAGCTCGGCGCTGGGGTATTACGTGGTGGTGCCGCAGCGGAAACGGCGGGGGGAGATGGCGGGGCGGTTTGTGGAGTGGTTGATGGCTGAGCAGCTGTCCTCGTAGAACCGGAATCGTCCTACGTTGATGTCGGAGGCGGGACTACTTACGGATGCGAAATCGTCTCATATGCTCGGGACTTGGAATTAATCCTACAGCGCTGGTCGACTGAGTTTCGTCCTGGCTGTGGCCAAGTTCAGGGACAGAGAAAATGTCGATCACGGATTCTGCCAATTGCACAGATACAGGGCTCGCCTGCCTGTTAATGCTGGCTCGTTTGCATCAGATCGTTGCATCGCCTGAGCAGCTAAGGCATGAGCTAGGCAGCGGCTGTACGAATTTTGACCCAACGCAAATTCTGCAGGCCGCGAAAAAGCTAGGGCTCAAAGCAAAGCTCACGCGCAGCTCCGTCGATCGGCTCGCGCACCTTCCTCTGCCCGCGATAGGCGTATGCACGGACGGTCAATTTTTCATCCTCGCCAAGCTTGTTGATGGGCGGGTACTGATTCACGACCCCTTGGTCGGGCGTGCTGAATATTTGAGCGTTGAGGATCTTGCCGAACGCTGGGATGGAGAATTGATCCTCCTGAGGTCTCAAGCGTCAATCGTGGGGGAACTGGCTCGGTTTGACTTTACCTGGTTCATTCCAGCAATCGTCAAATACCGGCGATTGCTCACCGAGGTCTTCGTCGTCTCATTCGTGCTGCAGATATTTGCCCTTCTCACTCCGCTCTTTTTTCAAGTTGTCATGGACAAGGTCCTGGTGCATCGAGGCCTGACCACCTTGGATGTCATCGCAGTAGGGCTGTTGGTAATCATGCTGTTCGAGACCGCGTTAAGCGGCCTTCGCACCTACATCTTCTCCCACACTGCGAGCCGGATCGACGTTGAGCTTGGTGCTCGGTTGTTCCGACATCTTGTGGCGCTGCCAATCTCGTATTTCCAGGCACGACGAGTGGGGGATTCGGTTGCTCGAGTACGAGAACTGGAAAACATTCGGAGCTTTTTGACTGGGAACAGCATCACGCTGGTATTGGATGTTTTTTTCTCGGTCGTTTTTATTGGTGTCATGTTCATTTACAGCGGGTGGCTGACACTCGTTGTGGTGCTGTCGCTGCCCCTCTACTTCCTGGTTTCGCTGATAGTTACGCCAATTTTAAGGGGCAGGATTAACGAAAGTTTTGCGATAGGTGCCGAGAACCAGGCTTTCCTGGTGGAAACGGTGAACGGCATCGACACGCTGAAATCTATGGCGGTAGAGCCACAAATAACCCGGCGTTGGGAGAATCAGCTGGCCGCCTATGTGTCAGCCGGCTTTAAAACCCAGAATTTATCTGCCGTCGCCAATGAGTGCGTAGGGTTGATAGGAAAACTGGTGACGGTTGCCACGCTGTGGTTAGGCGCCCGGCTAGTGATTGATGGCGAACTGAGCGTCGGCCAATTGATCGCGTTCAACATGCTGGCTGGGCGCGTCTCGCAACCCATAATGCGCTTGGCCCAACTATGGACGCAGTTTCAGCAGACAGGCGTATCAATCCAAAGGCTGGGAGACATTCTCAATACCCGAACCGAGCTAAACCAACAAACTCGCAGCACTGTAGCGCCCATCATCGGGCGCATCGAATTCGACCAGGTGCGTTTCCGCTACCGGCCAGATGGCTCAGAGGTTCTGCGTTCCGTCAGCCTGAGTATCTCCCCTGGCGAGGTTATTGGGATCGTGGGGCGGTCAGGGTCGGGGAAAAGCACACTCACACGACTGATCCAGCGGCTGTATGTGCCTGAGCGTGGTCGGGTGCTCGTGGACGGCATGGACTTGGCCTTGGTCGATGTCTCGTCACTGCGTCGCCAAATCGGCGTAGTGCTTCAGGACAGCCTGCTTTTCCAGAAAAGCATTCGCGAAAACATCGCCCTCAGTGACGCAGGCGTTTCATTGGAGGTTGTTATCCACAGCGCGAAAATGGCGGGCGCTCACGACTTCATTCTGGAGTTGCCCGAGGGCTATGACACGTTGGTGGGTGAGCATGGTGCATCGTTATCGGGAGGTCAGAGGCAGCGCATCGCAATTGCCAGGGCGTTGATGGGCGACCCGAGGATATTGATTTTTGACGAGGCAACCAGCGCCCTTGATTACGAGTCTGAACGCGTCGTCCAGCAAAATATGCGTCGGATATGTGAAGGGCGAACGGTCATCGTTATCGCCCACCGACTGTCAGCTATAAGAGATTCCCATCGAATCATCGTCATGGACCGTGGGCAGATTATCGAGGAAGGCAGCCACGATGATTTGATTGTCATTCCCGACGGTCACTACGCCTATCTGTACCACCTGCAGCAAGGTGGTAAAGGATGAACAGATTCGATGCTGCGCTCGGCCTGTGGCGCAAATACCACCTTGCGTGGAAATGTGCCTGGTCGAACCGCCAAGCCAATGCCAGCGTGAAGCGCAAGGCCGAAGAGCTTCAGTTCCTGCCTGCCACGTTGGAGTTGCAAGAGAAGCCTCCGCATCCAGCTGCGCATTGGGTGTTGGCCTTTCTTCTGCTTTTTAGCGCAATAGCGTTCTTGTGGTCCTGCTTAGGAAAAATTGACGTCGTCGCGACCGCAGAGGGAAAAGTAATTGCCAGTGGGATGAGTAAATTTATTCAGGCAAGCGAAGTTTCGATCGTTAAAGCTGTGCTTGTCCAAGAGGGACGGGCTGTAACGAAAGGTCAGGTACTAATCGAGCTTGAAGCCGTCAATTCACAAGCTGACGTGAACCGCTTGAAGGCTGAGCTTGTAGCCGCTCAATCGGACTGGGCTCGCGCAACGGCGTTACTTAAAGCCATTGAAAAAAAATCGGAACCGCAACCTATTCAGGACCTGATGCCAGGCGCGCCTTTTGAGCAAGTTGCAGCGACTACCACTTGGCTCCGAGGACAGTACATTGAATTGAACAGCAAAATCGGCCAGATGGATGCCGAGGCAAATCAATTTGATGTACAGATAATTTCCGCCAGGACGAATATAAAGACAGCTGCCAAAGTGTTGTTGATCTCTACAAAGGTGGCAGAGAGTTCCAAGAGTTTGGCTGAAGGCGGCTATATACCACGAAACGTCTACTTGGAAAGGGAGCGCCTGAGGATTGATCACGTCCGGGAAATTGAGCTTCAACAAAATAAAATTCGGGAGCTTCAAGCCTCCATTCGAATCACACGCCAGCGTAGGGATAATCTGGTAGACCAAGTTCGTATTGCAATGCTGGATTTGGAGGGGCAGTCCCGCAGGGTAATTAAAAGCGTAACCCAAGAGCTTGAAAAAGCCGAGTATCGACACAGGTTGATGTCATTAGTTTCACCGATAGACGGTACCGTTCAAGAACTGTCCGTTCATACGGTGGGTGGTGTGGTGACTGCAGCGCAAAATCTTATGGTGGTGGTACCGCACACTCAGCCTTCTGAAGCAGATGTCTGGTTGGATAATAAGGATATTGGTTTTGTATATCCTGGGCAGGAAGTGGCAGTAAAGATTGATTCGTTTAATTACGTTAAATACGGGGTGTTTATTGGGAAAGTTGTATCGATCTCCCAGGATTCGATATCGAGTGAAGAAATGCCATCTAAATACAGCGTTCGGATAAAGCTGAATGCTGCCCCAGCACTAGTTGTGAACCGAAAGCTTGTAGTGTCGCCAGGCATGACGCTTACGGCCGAGTTAAAATTATATAAGAGATCCGTGCTCGGATATTTTATTGAACCATTATGGCGATCGCTGCAAGAAGGTTTAAGAGAGCGATGAGGTTATAAAGTGAGCCGATTTTGATTTGGGGGGATTGCAATATGGTTGTGAGGATATACAAGCCAATACTCTATGGGTTGTTGGCTGGAGCCGGGTACTGTTTCTTTTGGGGGTTTTATCTCGGCATTGACAAAACAAAACTTTCAACTTTACATCAGGATCTGATGATGTTGACAGGGTTGACGGGATACAGCGCGCTTTATGCTAGGCATAAGCTTGGTGTCAAATTCAGATATTTGATTTGGGCTATGGCTTTCGTAGCCTCAGCGATCATGGCTGTTTACACGTACTGCGTGTTTTATCGGGTTTTATTCTTCCAAGATGGGGCGGATAACAGTGGCTAGTTCAGTCAGATCGTTTCTGTTGTCACCCTTCTGGGTGTTGGGTGCGTGCATGTACTACCCGGTATTCGAGAATGATTATTCGTCAATGAGGTCTGATTTTTTTTCACGGGTGATTATTCGCTGGAATAAAAATGATCAAGCTCGGCCAATGGATGACGTGGCAGTTGGGAAGGATGCTGCCGAATATTTTAATGGTATTGATCTCGGGCAGTTAAAAGCCCTGTTTAAAAATGCCTCGGGGAGTTGCCACCAGTCAGACCTGAACTCTAGCACCTATAGTTGCGCGATAACCCGAAGATGGAGGGCTAGAAATGTAGGAGCTAAAATCGATATGCATAACGTTTGTATTCCCGGAATGGAGATGGTTTTTAATTTTTCATTTTTGGGTAATCCGTCAGAGCGTCAAAGCTGGACGATATTGGAAGTAAAATCGCGGCAAAGTAATGCTTGTCCTTACTAATAATTTTAAAGGTTGAAACCTAAATGTCCGATAATTACAAGATAGAGGCGCGGTCCCATAACATAGTTGGAGCATTCAGCCACAACTTCTGGGTTTTAAAGGGGCCTGATGGTCGGGTTATGAGCGAGCTGCATGGTATGGCGACAGACAGAGCGTCGGGTGAACCGGTCCCGATAGGCATGACTAAACAGCATTCATTGCGCGCTTGGTATTACGCATCAACTGAGGAAGCACAGAAAATCGGTGTGCCTGTTCCTCTGAAATCCTCAAGTGGGCTCTATGAGGAAGGACAAAAATCAAAGGAAATTTACGCTGGGCCAGCAGAAGACGTTTTTGGCAGGTGGAAAACAGCTAGGCGAGGAGCGGCATACATAAATGGTCGTAACTTGGATTATCCATCGATGGGAATTAACGTTATCGGAGAAACGATAAATAGCAATTCCGTATTCACTTCTTTTGGTGATTTGATGGGGCTGCCCAGAGTTTCATTTGATGGGGTTCTGGAACCTGGTAATGGCAATCCGGCTGTTGATTTGGAGAAAATGAAGAAATATATTAAGGTCCATGAGGGTCTTCTCCCAGATGGAATCCTCTCCGAGGATATTGGGCCAACGTTGGATTTGGATACTTTCGAGCCTGTCCGAGATTTAAGCGAAGGCTTCGGCTATGAACTGGATCTGGGACCTTTAATTTCACAAATGACCAAAAATTGGTCTGGCGGTGGGAAGGTGGGCTCAGGATTTGTATTTAGTAATCTTCCAAATGGTAGAGTATCTATTCCGTGGGTTGAAATCGGTGGCACTCGACGGCAAAACAGGAGTGCTCAGCATCAGCCCCTACAGCAGTCCGATATCCACGCGGGGCAGGAATCTTGGATAGGAGGGCCGCCTGGAGATCTACGAAATTCACGAGAACTTCCGGAACTTAGTAATTTTCTTGAGGACTTGGGACAGTCAGAGAGTTTGCTAACTATTACGTCTGCAGCCCCATTTAGTCACGTCCAAAATCCCTTCCTGAGAGATCAGGTAGACAGCTTGATCAGCATGATGGCGGTTGGCGGTGAGGCACTGGATACTGGAGGAGCTACGGTAGATTTGAGCTATCGCCTCGATCCTATACTTGCGGCAAGCGCGTAGTAGGGCGGTGCACTAAGCGTAGTGCCACCACAGACCTGTTGATTTATTGTGCAGCAATGAGGCCACGGAACTGCATGGTAAGCTGACGTATAGGAGTCTCGGAGAACCCCACCATGCAACCTATCCAGGGCTACCACGCCCACATCTATTTCGACGCCTCCACCCTCGACCAGGCGCGCGCCCTGTGCGAAGAAGCCGCGCGGTTGTTTCCCGTGGTGATGGGGCGTGTGCATGAGAAGCCGGTAGGGCCGCACCCGGACTGGAGCTGCCAGCTGGCGTTCGCGCCGCAGGTGGTGGCGGATGTTTTGCCGTGGCTGGCAATGAACCGCAAAGGGCTGGTGGTGTTCATGCACCCGCTGAGCGGGGATGAGTTGGCGGACCACCGTGATCATGCGATCTGGATGGGGGCGGTGCGGCCATTGAAGTTGTCGATTTTCGGCGGGTGATGAACCCAATCCCGTAGCAGCGGCCATCAGGCCGCGTCCCTGGCGCCTCGGTATGTCTGGTGTAGCGAGGTGTTCAGGACGCAGCCTTCGGCAGCGCTACGGGGTGGTGTTATTTCAATTCAACACACCGTCGAGAATCTCGTACACCACGCCGGTGCCTACCGAGATCAGCACTACGTCATTGCCCAGGCGGCGCCATTCGTAGCCGGGGTAGCGTGGCAGCTGCGACAGGGCGCGGCTGTCCAGGCGCTTGCCGTAGCCGTGGGGCAGCGGGCGGCCTTTTTCCACGTGCACGTTCGGTGGCAGCGGGCTGCCGTGGCCGAAGCTGTCGCGGTGCTGCTGGATGGTTTGGCGTACAGGGCCGAAGTCCTGTGGCGGCCGGTTGCCACCGCCAGCGTGTTGCTGCTGTTGCGGCGCGCCGTGCTCGTTGCCGTTGCCGTGGGCGTTGCCTTGTTGCTGGTGCTGTTCACCGCCCTGGCGTTGGTCGTCCGGGCCCGGGGCAGCCTGCAGCAGTGGGGTGACGCCAACCAGCAGCACGCCCATGCCTGCGATCAGGAATTTTGGCAGTTTCATACGCGTTCCTCGCGGTGGTGTGTCGAAAGTGAAATCAGTAAGCCAGGACGCCTTGCAGCACCTGGTAAACCACACCGGTGCCATCTTGCACCAGCACGATATCCGGGCCGTAGGCGATCCATTGGTAACCTGGGTAGTACGGCAGTTGTTCCATTTCACGCGGGCCCAGCGGGCGGCCGTAGCCTGGTGGCAGTGGGCGCCCCTGGACTACGAACACGCCTGGCGGCAGGCGTTCGGCGCGGCCGAAGTAGCCACGGTGCTCGAAGGCGTGCTGACGGATCGGGCCGAAATCACGAGGCGGGCCGCCGTGGTCGAAGCGGTGGTCGTCACGATGGTCGTCGCGGTGGTCATCGCGATGATCGTAGTGACCACGGTCATCCGGGCCACCCGGGCCCCATTGGTCGGCATGGGCCAGGGAAGTCATGCCGACAAGCACAAGCCCCAGGCTGGCAATCAATGGTTTGGAGAGTTTCATCGAGCGAATCCTCACTGCTCTAACAACAAAAAAGGGAACCGGATCTTATCGATCAGGTTCCCTCTGGTCTGTGAAATTAGTCCGAAAAATCAGCAACTAATTCCTTTGTAACAAAACATTTACCTTCAGCTGACGCGTGCCTTACGCACGCCCTGGGCCAATTGCGAACACAGCTCAAGTACGTCGCCCACGGCCTGCTCGGAAGAGGTTGCCTTGGCGATCTTGTCCACCAGTGCCGAACCCACTACCACGCCATCGGCCAGGCGCGCGATGGCGGCGGCCTGCTCGGGGGTGCGAATGCCGAAACCGACGCTGATCGGCAGGCTGGTATGGCGGCGCAGGCGCTCGATGGCGCTGCTGACGGCTTCGGTGGTGGCAGAGCCGGCACCGGTAACGCCGGCCACCGACACGTAGTAGACGAAGCCGGAGCTGCGTTCCAGCACGCGCGGCAGGCGCACGTCGTCGGTGGTTGGCGTGGTCAGGCGGATGAAGTCGATGCCTGCGGCCTGGGCCGGGGTGGCCAGCTCGGCGTCGTGCTCGGGTGGCAAGTCGACGATGATCAGGCCGTCCACGCCCACTTCGCGGGCCTCGGCCACGAAGGCCTCGACGCCAAAGCGGTGGATAGGGTTGTAGTAACCCATCAGCACGATCGGCGTGGTGTTATTGCCAACCCGGAACTCGCGCACCATCTGCAGGGTTTTTTTCAGGGTCTGGCCAGCATCCAGGGCGCGCAGGGTGGCGAGCTGGATGGCCACGCCGTCGGCCATCGGGTCGGTGAACGGCATGCCCAGCTCGATCACGTCGGCGCCGGCGGCCGGCAGCCCCTTGAGGATGGCCAGCGAGGCGTCATAGCCAGGGTCGCCGGCAGTGACAAAGGTCACCAGGGCAGCGCGGCCCTCGGCTTTCAGATCGGCGAAGCGTTGTTCAAGACGGCTCATGCCAGTTTCTCCTGCTCGGCGGCGGCCATATGGCTCATCACGGTTTGCATGTCTTTGTCGCCACGGCCCGAGAGGCAGACGACCATCAGGTGATCCTTGGGCAGAGTAGGCGCGCGCTTGATGGCTTCCGCCAGGGCGTGGGCGGTCTCCAGGGCCGGGATGATGCCTTCCAGGCGGCAGGTGGTGTGGAACGCGGCCAGGGCTTCGTCATCGGTGATGCTGACGTAGTTCACGCGCTTGATCTCGTGCAACCAGGCGTGTTCCGGGCCGATGCCAGGGTAGTCCAGGCCGGCGGAGATAGAGTGGGCGTCGGTGATCTGGCCGTCGTCGTCCTGCAGCAGGTAGGTGCGGTTGCCGTGCAGCACGCCGGGTACGCCGCCGTTGAGGCTGGCCGCGTGCTTGTCGGTGTCCACGCCGTGGCCGGCAGCTTCAACGCCGTAGATTTCCACGCTGGCATCGTCCAGGAACGGGTGGAACAGGCCCATGGCGTTGGAACCGCCACCCACGCACGCCACCAGGCTGTCGGGCAGGCGCCCTTCCTTGGCGTGCAGCTGCTCGCGGGTTTCCTTGCCGATGATGGACTGGAAGTCGCGGACCATGGCCGGGTACGGGTGCGGGCCGGCCACGGTGCCGATGAGGTAGAAGGTGTCGTCGACGTTGGTCACCCAGTCGCGCAGCGCTTCGTTCATGGCGTCTTTCAGGGTGCCGGTGCCAGCGGTGACCGGCACGATCTCGGCGCCCAGCAGGCGCATGCGGAACACGTTGGCCTGCTGGCGCTCGATATCGGTGGCGCCCATGTAGATAACGCAAGGCAGGCCGAAGCGCGCAGCGACGGTGGCAGTGGCCACGCCGTGCATGCCGGCGCCGGTTTCGGCGATCAGGCGTTTCTTGCCCATGCGCTTGGCCAGCAGTACCTGGCCAATGCAGTTGTTCACTTTATGCGCGCCGGTGTGGTTCAGCTCTTCGCGCTTGAAGTAGATTTTGGCGCCACCGCAGTGCTCGGTGAGGCGCTCGGCGAAGTACAGCGGGTTCGGGCGGCCGATGTAGTCGCGCTGGAAATACGCCAGCTGTTCGAGGAATTCGGGGTCGGCCTTGGCGGCTTCGTATTCGCGGGCCAGGTCGAGCACCAGCGGCATCAGGGTTTCAGCCACGTAGCGGCCGCCGAAGGCGCCAAACAGGCCGTTGGCATCCGGGCCGTTGCGCAAGTTAGTCTGGGTCATGGGTCGCTCCAGGTGAAAAGTGATGGGCTAGCTATGAATCTACTGTAACCACGGCGGCCGGCGAAAAAAACCGATAAGATTGCTGCAACCTGTCAGGAAAACTCACAGATACCATGAGCCGCGACCTGCCCCCCCTGAACGCCCTGCGCGCGTTCGAAGCCACTGCCCGGCTGAACAGCGTAAGCCGCGCGGCCGAACAGTTGCACGTAACCCACGGTGCAATCAGCCGCCAGTTGAAGGTGCTGGAAGAGCACCTGGGGGTGAGCCTGTTCGTCAAGGAAGGGCGTGGCCTGAAACTCACAGATGCCGGCCTGCGCCTGCGCGATGCCAGCGGCGATGCCTTCGAGCGCCTGCGCACCGCGTGTGCCGAGATCAGCCAGGGCGCCAGCGATGCACCGTTCGTGCTGGGCTGCTCGGGCAGCCTGCTGGCGCGCTGGTTCATACCCAGGCTGGGCAAGCTCAACGCCGACCTGCCGGACCTGCGCCTGCACCTGTCCGCCGGCGAGGGCGACCTGGACCCGCGGCGCCCCGGCCTGGACGCCTGGCTGGTGTTCGCCGAGCCGCCGTGGCCGGCTGACATGCAGGTATATGAACTGGCGCACGAACGCATCGGCCCGGTGCTGAGCCCGCGCTTTGCCCGCTTCGAAAAGTTGGCCGAAGCGCCCGCGCAGGTGCTCGCAGGCGAGCCGTTGCTGCACACCACATCGCGCCCGCAAGCGTGGCCCAATTGGGCGGGGGCCCACGGCATCGCGCCCGGCCAGTTGCAGTACGGCCAGGGGTTCGAGCATTTGTATTATTTGCTGGAGGCGGCGGTGGCCGGCCTGGGGGTGGCCATCGCCCCGGAGCCGCTGGTGGTCGATGACCTGCGGGCGGGGCGACTGGCAGCGCCGTGGGGTTTCAGCGAAACCTCGGCGCGCCTGGCGCTATGGGTGCCCCGGCGCGCCGACGATGGGCGCGCGCGGCAGCTGGCGCACTGGCTCACGGCGGAGCTGGCGCGCCAGGTGGATTAATTGCCGCGCTTGATCAGCAGGTAGCCGGCCAGCAGCCCCAATGCGCCGATGGCCACGCCTGCGGTGGTCCAGGGGTGTTCCTGCGCGTAGTCGCGGGTGGCCACGCCGGTCTCACGGGTTTTGACCTTCACGTCTTCATACACGTCGCTGAGCAGATGACGCGAGTGTTTCAGGGCGTTTTCAGCGTTGGCGCGCAGGCTTTTCAGGGTTTTGCGCGACTCGTCGGACGCGTCGTCCTTCAAGCTCTCCAGCGATTTGAGCAGACTTTCGATTTCCGCTTCCATGCTTTGCAACGAAGCTTTGCGAAGTGAAGTAGCCATAGGTGTCTCTCCTGCGTGGTGAGTTGCGTGTGTAAGTTTCCGACTGCGCTGTTTCAGGAAAGTGCAGTGCGTCTGAACTTTTGCTGGCCAAAACGGCACAGAGCTAAAAGGCCACCTACGCTCAAGACCACTATCGAAAGGAGATTCACCATGTCTGACCATCGCACCTACAAGCTGATCGAACTGGTTGGTTCTTCGGCCAACAGCATCGAAGAAGCCATCAACAACGCCCTGGCCGAGGCCGGCAAGACCATCAAGCACCTGGAGTGGTTCGAGGTGCTGGAAACCCGTGGCCACATCGAGAACAACAAGGCTGCACATTTCCAGGTGACGCTGAAGGTCGGCTTCCGCATAGCAAACAGCTGACACGTTTCTGGGAAGCGTCTTACTGGCCGAATGGCCAGTATTCCGCTACAAACAGTGCTGGGGGGCTCCGGTAATCTTGCCGGGGCGCTTGTCTGCTCATGAATTGACCAGGGAATGTGACCGATGAAAAATATTTTGTTGGCAGCAGGGTTGTTCTGCATGGCGGGTTCGGCACTGGCGGCGGGGAAGCCGTGTGAGGAACTGAAAGCGGAAATCGCCGCGAAGCTCGACGCCAAGGGCGTGAGCCACTACACGCTGGAAATTGCCGACAAGGGCACTGGCGGCAAGGTGGTCGGCACCTGTGAGGCTGGCCGCAAGGAGATTGTGTACAAGAAATAACCGGTAGCCGCTGCCTGGCGGCAGCGGCTTCTGATCGGCGCCTGCACAGGCGCCTTTTTTTCAGCCCTTGGCGATCTGCGCCAGCAGTTCGTAGGAATGCAGCCGGTCGGCGTGCTCATACAGGTCGCAGGTAAAGATCAACTCATCTGCCTGGGTCTGCTCCAGCAACACATCCAGTTTTGCACGAATCTTCTGTGGGCTGCCCACCATGGCCAGGCCCAGGAAGTCGGCGACCGCGGCTTTTTCGTGGGGTAGCCAGCGCCCCTCCATGCTGTCTACCGGCGGTTGCTGCACCAGGCTCTGGCCGCGCATCAGGTTGAGGATGCGCTGGTACACCGAGGTGGCCAGGTAGTCGGCCTGCTCGTCGGTGTCGGCGGCCACCAACGGCACGCCCAGCATCACGTATGGCTTGTCGAGCACGGCCGAAGGCTTGAAGTGGTTGCGGTACACACGAATGGCTTCATGCATGTAGCGCGGGGCGAAGTGCGAGGCGAACGCGTATGGCAGGCCGTACATGCCGGCCAGCTGGGCGCTGAACAGGCTGGAGCCCAGCAGCCAGATCGGCACCTGGGTGCCGGTACCGGGCACGGCGATCACTTTTTGCTCAGGCGTGCGCGGCCCCAGGTAGCTCATCAGCTCCAGCACGTCATCGGGGAAGTCGTCGGCGCTGCCCGAGCGCTCGCGGCGCAGGGCGCGGGCGGTCATCTGGTCAGAACCCGGCGCGCGGCCCAGGCCCAGGTCGATGCGGCCGGGGTACAGGCTTTCCAGGGTGCCGAACTGTTCGGCTATCACCAGCGGCGCATGGTTGGGCAGCATCACCCCGCCGCTGCCGACGCGGATGGTGGAGGTGCCACCGGCCAGGTAGCCCAGCAGCACGGCGGTGGCCGAGCTGGCGATGCCGTCCATGTTGTGGTGCTCGGCGACCCAGAAACGGTGGTAACCGAACTTTTCCAGGTGTTGCGCCAGGTCCAGCGAGTTGCGCAGCGAGTGCGCCGGGCCCTTGTCGGCGCGCACGGGCACCAGGTCCAGGGCGGAAATCTTGATATCGGAGAGTCGTTTCATTGGTGGCACTTCCTCAGGCGTCGAGTGGAAGGCTGGTGCACGCTGTCCATGGGTCTACACCACCCTGCCCTTTATCCAACAGTATGGGCATATTGAGAAACTTCAATACCGTCTTGTCAATCGGTGTGAACTTGCAAGCCCCGCTGCCCCTCCTAACCTCAGTACCTGCGCGAACCTTCGCGCGCAACCCGAGGAGGCATCATGAAGAAGACAGCATCAGCCGTCTGGCAAGGCGGCCTGAAGGACGGCAAGGGCCAGATTTCCACCGAAAGCGGTGCGCTGAAAAGCAACCCCTACGGTTTCAACACACGGTTCGAGGGCCAGCCTGGTACCAACCCGGAAGAGCTGATTGGTGCGGCTCATGCGGGTTGTTTCTCGATGGCCCTGTCGATGATCCTGGGCGGCGCCAACCTGACCGCCGACCGTATCGACACCATTGCTGAAGTCACCCTGGACAAGGTGGGTGAAGGCTTCGAAATCACTGCCGTGCACCTGATTCTGAAAGCCAAGGTTCCGGGTGCCAGCCAGGAGCAGTTCCTGGAACTGGCCAACAAGGCCAAGGAAGGCTGCCCGGTGTCGAAAGTGCTCAAGGGCGCGAAAATCAGCCTGGATGCCACCCTGGTCAGCTGAACCCGGGCTGGAACAGGTGATGGCATTTGTGGTCTATAGGTAGGAGCCGTCCCTGGTCGTGATGCGCTTTGTCGCGGCCAGGGTTGGCTCCTACACGCCATTCAGGGATGCCATCATGATCAAGCGACTGATATTGACCCTCGCCTGCTGTGCTGCGGCCACCAGCGCCATGGCAGCCACCAAGCCCTGTGAAGAGCTGAAAGCCGAGATCGAAGCCAAGATCCAGGCCCAGGGCGTTACTTCCTACACCCTCGAAATCGTCAGCAACGAAGAAGTTCACGACAAGAATATGGTCGTGGGTTCGTGCGAAGGCGGCAGCAAGAAAATCATCTACCAGAAGAACGACCGCTAGAACAGGCAGTTCACCGCACTGTCTTCCGCCACCACTTTCCTGCTCTGGTCGTATAGCCGCGCGCTCGGGTTCAGGCCCAGCGTGCGGGCTTCCAGGCGGTAGCGCTGGCCGGGCTTGAATGCGTCGTAACGCAAGGTGAGGTAGCAGGTGCGTTCATCCGCATCGATGAGGAACATGCTGCCCGCGTAGATTTCGAAATCGTAGCGCACCATCAATTCGTGGCTGCCCGGGGTCACCTGGAAATAGCGGCCATCGTTGAGGCGCACGCCGTGCAGGCGTTCGGCCATGATGACCTTGCCGCCCAGCATGGTCAGGTCTACCCAGGCTTGCTGGGGATTGACCGGGGGCAACGGCGTGGTGCTGCAGCCGGCCAGGGTGGTGAGTACGGCAATAGCCAGGGCGCGGCGCATGATGGGCTCCAGAGTGGGAATGAAGCTACAGCATACCTCTGCCCGGGGCGTTACGTTGCCTGGCAGCCGGCCGGTTGCGCCTTGCCCACTACGTAACGTTGCTGGTCATACAGCTTGGCCCACGGCTGGAAACCCAGGCTGCCGGCCTCCAGGCGGTAGCGCTGGCCAGCGTTGAAGTCCTTGAAGGTGAGCTTCATTCTGCAGTCGCGCCATAGTGGCTGGGCCACGGGGCCGATGTTGGTGGGCGCTACGGCGAATTGAAAAGTTACCCACAATTCATGAGCACCGGGCTGCACTTCAAAGTAACGTGGGTCGGCCCAGTCGTGGTTGTCGACTTTCACTGCCTTCAGCGCGTTATCGGAGCCGGCCGCAAGGTCGACCCAGGCCTGGTGCGGGTCGGGGTCGGGCAAGGTCGAACAACCGGCCACGGTCGCCAGACCGCAGACAAGTAACAAGGCACGCATGGCAATACTCCCGATGGCAATGGTGGCCGGCTCGTCCCAATGAAGGATTCACCCGACAGATGATCGATCTTGTTTTTCTACGGCGTCTTTTCTGCTGGCGCGCAGGCCATGGGTCACTCGACCGCAAAATGCGGGTCTTGGTTCCCGTACTGGCGACTTTGCTGCTGAACGGTTGCTCGACCTATTACGGCCAGCTGCTTGATGGCCAAGTGCAACTTCTGCGCGCCCGCGAGCCGGTCAGCCAGGTGATCGCCGACCCGTCGCGGGACGCAAAATTGCGTGCGCAGCTGCGCCAGTCCCAGGCGGCGCGGGACTTTGCCAGCAGCCACCTGCACCTGCCGGACAACCGCAGCTACCGCCTGTATGCCGACGTGAAACGCACCTCGGTGGTGTGGAACGTTTTTGCTACCGAGGAATTTTCCCTCGACCCGCAAACCCATTGCTTCCCCATAGCCGGCTGCGTGGCCTACCGCGGCTACTACAGCCTGGGCGCAGCCCGGGGTGAGGCGGCGCTGCAGAAACAGGCGGGCATGGATGTGTACATCGGCGGCGTGGATGCCTATTCGACGCTGGGCTGGTTCGATGACCCGATCATCAACACCATGATGGACCGGGGTGACGAGCGTCTGGCGACGCTGATTTTCCACGAGCTGGCGCACCAGCGCTTCTACGTGAAGGACGACAGCGAGTTCAACGAGTCGTACGCCACCTTCGTCGAGCAGGAAGGCACCCGGCAGTGGCGGGCGTACCAGGGCTTGCCGCCGGCCAACGTCGACCAATCGAAACAGACCCACCAGTTCACCCAGTTGGTGCTCGACACCCGTGACCGCCTGAAGGCGCTTTACGCCCAACCGCTGGCGCCGGCGGCCATGCGCCAGGCCAAGCAGCAGGCGTTCGAGCACATGCGCGCCGATTACCGCCAGCTGCGCGACAGCCAATGGAATGGCGACAAGCGCTATGACGCCTGGGTCAACGCGCCGATGAACAACGCCAAGCTGCTGCCGTTCGGGCTTTATGACCAGTGGGTACCGGCGTTTGCGGCGTTGTTCCGGCAGGTGAACGGCGATTGGCCGACGTTCTTCACCGAGGTGGAGCGGCTGGGCAGGTTGCCCGCCGATCACCGCAAGGCGGCGCTGGTAAGGTTGTCTCAAACCCGGTAGGAGCCGACCTTGGTCGCGATGCAGGCGCCACAAACTCGCCTGCCTGACGTACGGCGGTGGCGCCATCGCGACCAAGGTCGGCTCCTACCGGAGTGGAGCGCCAATTACACCGGGGTAAGGAAGGCCTGGTGCAGCTCAGCCAGCGTGTCGAAATGATACGTCGGCGCCTCGGCTTCCAGCTCTTCGCGGCTGCCGAAGCCATACCCCACCGCCACCACGTCGAGGCCGTTGGCCTTGGCGCCGATCAGGTCGTGCTTGCGGTCGCCGATCATCAGCGTCTGGGTCGGGTCCAGCCCTTCTTCCTTCAGCAGGTGGGCAAGCAGCTCGACCTTGTTGGTGCGGGTGCCGTCCAGCTCGCTGCCGTAGATCACCTTGAAGTGCTTGGCAAAGTTGAAATGCCGGGCGATCTCGCGGGCAAATTCCCACGGCTTGGAGGTGGCCACGTACAGGTGGCGGCCCTGGGCTTCCAGGGTCTCCAATAGCTCGATCACGCCTTCGAACACTTCGTTTTCGTACAGGCCGGTGACCTTGAAGCGCTCGCGGTAGAAATTCACTGCCTGCCAAGCCTTCTCTTCCTCGAAACCGTAGAACTGCATGAACGCCTGCAACAGCGGCGGGCCGATGAAGTGTTCGAGCTTGCGCAGGTCGGGTTCGATGATGCCAAGCTTCTCCAGGGCGTACTGGATCGAGCGGGTAATGCCTTCGCGCGGGTCGGTCAGCGTGCCGTCCAGGTCGAAGAGAATATTCTGATAATGCATGGGAATTTTCCGAATCAGTCGGTGGACAGCGGGTTGGGGCTGGCGAAGCCGGCGTCCAGGTGCTGGTCCTTGAGTTTCACGTAGTTGGCGGCAGTGTAAGTGAAGAAGCTGCGCTCCTTGTCGGTGAGCGGCCGTGCCTGCTTGACCGGGCTGCCCACGTACAGGAAGCCGCTTTCCAGGCGCTTGCCCGGCGGCACCAGGCTGCCGGCGCCAATGATGACCTCGTCCTCCACCACGGCGCCGTCCATGACCGTGCTGCCCATGCCGATCAGAATGCGGCTGCCCACGGTGCAGCCGTGCAGCATGACCTTGTGCCCGATGGTCACGTCGTCGCCGATGATCAGTGGGAAACCGTCGGGGTTGAAGGGCCCGGCGTGGGTGATGTGCAGCACGCTGGCGTCCTGCACGCTGGTGCGCGCGCCGATGCGGATGCGGTGCATGTCGCCGCGAATCACGGTCAGGGGCCACACCGAGCTGTCTTCGCCGATCTCGACATCGCCGATGACAACCGCCGAACGGTCGACAAACGCCCGCGCGCCCACCTGGGGCGTGTGCTGCTGGAAAGTGCGAATGGCCACAATAGGCTCCTTCTCTGGCGTTGATAGCTGCGGTCAGCGCCGATTGTAATTAAGATGGTCTGGTGTTTCTTCAGCCAAGGTGTGTATCCGTGAGCGCGACCAACCCGCTACTGCAGTCTTATGACCTGCCACCGTTCTCGGCGATCCGTGCCGAGCACGTACAGCCGGCGATTGAACAGATCCTGGCCGACAACCGTGCCGCGATCGCCAGAATTCTCGAAACCCAAGTGCAACAGCCGACCTGGGCCGGCCTGGTGCTGGCCATGGACGAACTCAACGACCGCCTCGGCGCGGCGTGGAGCCCGGTCAGCCACCTTAACGCAGTCTGCAACAGCCCGGAACTGCGCCAGGCGTATGAAGCCTGCCTGCCGGCCCTGAGTGCCTACTCCACCGAGATGGGCCAGAACCGCGAGCTGTTCCAGGCGTATGAAGCCCTGGCCAACAGCCCAGAGGCGGCGACCTTCGACGTTGCGCAAAAAACCATCATCGAGCATTCGCTGCGCGACTTCCGCCTGTCGGGCATCGACCTGCCGCCCGAGCAGCAGAAGCGTTATGCCGAAGTGCAGAGCAAACTGTCCGAGCTGGGCAGCAAGTTCTCCAACCAGCTGCTGGACGCCACCCAGGCCTGGACCAAGCACGTCACTGACGAGGCGGCGCTGGCCGGCCTGACCGATTCGGCCAAGGCGCAAATGGCCGCTGCCGCCAAGGCCAAGGGCCTCGACGGCTGGCTGATCAGCCTGGAATTCCCCAGCTATTACGCGGTAATGACCTACGCCCAGGACCGTGCCCTGCGCGAGGAAATCTACGCCGCCTACTGCACCCGCGCGTCGGACCAGGGCCCCAATGCCGGCCAGAATGACAACGGCCCGGTGATGGAGCAGATCCTCGACCTGCGCCAGGAGCTGGCCCAATTGCTGGGTTACGCAAGCTTCGCCGAGCTGAGCCTGGCCACCAAGATGGCCGAGTCCAGCGACCAGGTGCTGGGTTTCCTGCGTGACCTGGCCAAGCGCAGCAAGCCGTTCGCCGCGCAAGACCTTACCCAGCTCAAGGCCTACGCCGCCGAGCAGGGCTGCCCCGACCTGCAAAGCTGGGACAGTGGTTTCTACGGTGAGAAGCTGCGTGAACAACGCTACAGCGTGTCCCAGGAAGCCCTGCGCGCCTACTTCCCGATCGACAAGGTACTGACCGGCCTATTCGCCATCGTCCAGCGCCTGTACGGCATCGAAATCGCCGAACAGACCGGCTTCGACACCTGGCATCCGGACGTGCGCCTGTTCGAAATCAAGGAAAACGGCAAGCACGTTGGCCGCTTCTTCTTCGACCTGTACGCCCGCGCCAACAAGCGTGGCGGGGCGTGGATGGACGGCGCCCGTGACCACCGCCGCACCGCCGATGGCGCGGTGCAGAGCCCGGTGGCCAACCTGGTGTGCAACTTCACCCCTGCCGACGCTGGCAAGCCGGCGCTGCTGACGCACGACGAAGTGACCACCCTGTTCCACGAATTCGGCCATGGCCTGCACCACCTGCTGACCCGCGTGGAACACGCTGGCGTGTCGGGCATCAACGGCGTGGCCTGGGATGCCGTGGAGCTGCCGAGCCAGTTCATGGAAAACTGGTGCTGGGAGCCTGAAGGCCTGGCGCTGATCTCCGGCCATTACGAAAGCGGCCAGCCCCTGCCCCAGGACCTGCTGGAAAAAATGCTGGCGGCGAAAAACTTCCAGTCCGGCCTGATGATGGTGCGCCAGCTGGAGTTCTCGCTGTTCGACTTCGAGCTGCACGCTACCCACGGCGACGGCCGCAGTGTGTTGCAGGTGCTCGAAGGCGTGCGTGACGAGGTGTCGGTCATGCGCCCACCGGCCTACAACCGCTTCCCCAACAGCTTTGCGCACATCTTTGCCGGCGGCTACGCGGCGGGCTATTACAGCTACAAGTGGGCCGAAGTGCTGTCGGCAGACGCGTTCTCGCGTTTCGAGGAAGAAGGCGTGCTCAACGAGGCCACCGGCCGTGCGTTCCGCGAAGCCATTCTGGCGCGCGGTGGTTCCCAGGAGCCGATGGTGCTGTTCGTCGACTTCCGCGGCCGTGAGCCGTCGATTGATGCACTCTTGCGCCACAGCGGCCTGAGTGAGGACGCGGCAGCATGAGTGAAGTCACCGTGACCAAGACCAAGAAACGCTTCATTGCCGGGGCTGTATGCCCGGCGTGCAGCGAGTCCGACAAGCTGATGATGTGGAGCGAGGGCGAAGTCCCGCACCGGGAATGCGTGGCCTGCGGCTACAGCGACACGCTGAACGCCCAGGGCCAGTCGATACCCAGTGAGCTGGGTACGCGGGTGAACAAGCTGGCGCCGAAAGCCGCCAACCCGAAAGTGCAGACGGTGCAGTTCTTCCCCAACCCCAAGCTGAAGAAGCCCGACGCTTAAATCAGTGCCTTGAACAGCCCCTTGACCGCGCACGCGGCCAGGGGGTTGGTGCTGCATGCCCCGCTGGCCAGGGCGTTGCGCACGCTTTCCACGTCCACGTCGTGGATGTAGTCCACGCCATATTTCATCTGCTTGATGTCGCCGAACCCGCCCTGGGTCATCTCGGCCACGGCGTCCTGCTTGCTCCAGCCCTGCACCACCACCCGGTACATCGCCGACACCAGGCCGGTGCGGTCCAGCCCATGCTTGCAGTGGATCAGCACCGGGCCATTGGCCTCGGCGGTCTGGATGGCACGCAATGCCGCGATGATTTGCGCATCGTCCGCGTGCACCGTGCGCATGGGCAACTGCACGCGGGTGATCTGCGGCGCCTTCAGCCAAGGCTCGTCGGACTGCGGCAGGAAGCTCACAACCGTCTTGATCTGCAGTTTGCCCAGCAGGGGCAGCGCTTCTTCGTCCGGCAACGCGCTGCGGTACAGGGTGGGGCTCATCTGGTACAGGTTGTAGTGGGGCGCCACCGACTGCGCCCACTGGGCAGGGCGCTGGCCCGCGTCCGCGCTGGGCTGCGCGGCAAAACAGGAGGCTGCAAGGCTTAGCGTCAGCGGCAGGCAAAACAACAGGCGGCGCAGCAAAGGCATGGCAGATCCGGGGCGATTAAGGGCTGGTGGGGCGCAAGAATGCCCGTCATGGCGTGAAAGCGTCGTCAGCCAGTTGTAAAAACTTCGTGTAAAAACCCTGTAAAACCGGGCTGAAACCGGTTACATTTTCGCTTCTCAAAACGCCTCTATGTAGGCTGAAGCAACACCCTGGCGTGCCGCCCAGACTCGATAAAACTAAAAAACGTCGTGATGCTCTTTACTAAGGGCAACGCGATGCCTGCCTGTGCAGCTCGATGAGCAACCAAAACGATAAGCAGCCTCAAGGCCGCGAATATCCGTGATCGGATGAGGATCCCCCATGTCTGAGCAAGACCACGACAACCCGCGCCGGGACTTCCTGCGCAAGACACTCACCCTGATACCCGTAGTGACCGTGGCCAGCACTGGCCTGGGCATGGGTGTGGGCGAGCTGATGGCCGCGCCGGAGAAAAAGCCCGAGCCCGCGCCCGCCAAGCCTGCGCAGGACTACCAGCCCAGCTATTTCACCGCCGAGGAGTGGGCGTTCGTCAACGCCGCCGTGGCGCGGCTGATCCCGGCCGACGACCTGGGCCCGGGCGCGTTGGAAGCCGGTGCGCCGGAATTCATCGACCGGCAGATGAACACCGCCTACGCCAGCGGTGCGTTGTGGTTCATGCAGGGGCCGTTCGTGGCCGACGCGCCGCCGGAAATGGGCTACCAGCTCAAGCTGGTGCCCAAGGAAATCTACCGTCTGGGCATCGCCGCCACTGACGCCTGGTGCAAGAAGCAGGCGGGCAAGGTGTTCGCCCAGCTGGATACCGCTGCCCAGGAAAGCGTGCTGACCAAGCTTGAGTCCGGCGAGATCCAGTTCGATGACGTGCCGTCCAAAGCGTTCTTCGCGCTGCTGATCCAGAACACCAAGGAAGGTTTCTTCAGCGACCCGGTGCATGGCGGCAACAAGGGCCTGGTGGGCTGGACCCTGGTGGGCTTCCCCGGCGCACGCGCCGATTTCATGGACTGGGTTGAACGCAACGAAGCTTACCCCTTCCCGGCTGTATCCATTCGCGGCGAGAGGGCTTGAACATGGCGACCGTATTGAAAAAGGTCGACGCCGTGATCGTCGGCTTCGGCTGGACCGGTGCAATCATGGCCAAGGAGCTCACCGAGGCAGGCCTGAACGTGGTGGCGCTGGAGCGCGGCCCGATGCAGGACACCTACCCGGACGGCAACTATCCCCAGGTCATTGATGAATTGACCTACAGCGTGCGCAAAAAACTCTTCCAGGACATTTCCAAGGAAACCGTCACCATCCGCCACAGCGTCAATGACGTGGCCCTGCCGAACCGCCAGCTGGGCGCGTTCCTGCCGGGCAAGGGCGTGGGCGGCGCCGGCCTGCACTGGTCGGGTGTGCATTTTCGCGTAGACCCCATCGAACTGCGCATGCGCAGCCACTATGAAGAGCGCTACGGCAAGAACTTCATCCCCAAGGACATGACTATCCAGGACTTCGGGGTGACTTACGAGGAACTGGAGCCGTTCTTCGATTTCTCGGAAAAGGTCTTCGGCACCTCCGGCACCGCCTGGTCGGTGAAGGGGCAGGTGGTGGGTGAAGGCAAGGGCGGCAACGCCTATGCGCCCGACCGTTCCAACCCGTTCCCGCTGGAAGCGCAGAAGAACGGCGTGTCGGCGATGCTGTTCCACAAGGCCGCCACCGAGTCGGGCTACAAGCCCTACAACCTGCCGTCGGCCAACACCTCGGGGCCGTACACCAACCCCTACGGCGCGCAGATGGGCCCGTGCAACTTCTGCGGCTTCTGCAGCGGCTATGTCTGCTACATGTATTCCAAGGCCTCGCCGAACGTGAACATCCTCCCGGCGCTGCGCCAGGAGCCCAAGTTCGAACTGCGCACCAACGCCCATGTGCTGCGCGTGAACCTGACCGACGACAAGAAGCTGGCCACCGGCGTCAGCTACATCGACGCCCAGGGCCGCGAAGTGGAACAGCCGGCGGACCTGGTGATCCTCGGTGCATTCCAGTTCAACAACGTGCGCCTGATGCTGCTGTCGGGCATCGGCAAGCCGTACGACCCGATCAGCGGCGAAGGCGTGGTGGGCCGCAACTTCGCCTACCAGAACATGGCCACGGTGAAAGCGTTCTTCGACAAGGACACCCATACCAACAACTTCATCGGCGCCGGCGGCAATGGCGTGGCGATCGATGACTTCAACGCCGACAACTTCGACCACGGCCCCCACGGCTTCGTCGGTGGTTCGCCATTCTGGGTCAACCAGGCTGGTAGCCGCCCTATCGCCGGCACTTCGAACCCGCCGGGCACTCCAGCCTGGGGCAGCGCCTGGAAAAAGACCACGGCCGAGTACTACACGCACCAGGTGTCGATGGACGCCCACGGCGCGCACCAGTCCTACCGCGGCAACTACCTTGATCTCGACCCTACCTACAAGGATGCCTACGGCCTGCCGCTGCTGCGCATGACCTTCAACTGGCAGGAAAACGACATCAAGATGAACATGTTCATGGCGGACAAGCTGAGCAAGATCGCCAAGGCCATGAACCCCAAGTCCATCGCCATCCTGGGCAAGAAGGTGGGTGAGAAATTCAACACCGCCGCCTACCAGACCACCCACCTCAACGGCGGCGCGATCATGGGCACTGACCCCAAGACCAGCGCCATTAACCGTTACCTGCAGAGCTGGGATGTACATAACGTGTTCGTGCCGGGTGCTTCCGCGTTCCCACAAGGCCTGGGCTACAACCCTACCGGCCTGGTGGCAGCCCTGACCTACTGGTCGGCCAAGGCCATCCGCGAGCAGTACCTGAAAAACCCCGGCCCGCTGGTGCAGGCTTAAGGAGCGATGATCATGCGTAAACTGTTTATCGCTTCCCTGGCCCTGGCCAGCCTGCCCGTATGGGCAGCCGAACCTTCGTTCGACCCGGCTCTGGTGCAGAAGGGTGAATACCTGTCGCGCGCCGGTGACTGCGTGGCCTGCCACACCGCCAAGGGCGGCAAGCCCTTCGCTGGTGGCCTGCCGATGGAAACGCCGATCGGCACCATCTATTCCACCAACATCACCCCGGACAAGACCGGCATTGGCGAATATTCGTACGAAGACTTCGACCAGGCCGTACGTCACGGTGTCGGCAAAAGCGGCAGTACCCTCTACCCGGCCATGCCCTACCCGTCCTACGCCCGCGTCAGCGACGAAGACATGCAGGCCCTGTACGCCTACTTCATGAAGGGCGTGCAGCCCGTGGCCCAGGAGAACAAGGACGTCGACATTCCGTGGCCGCTGAGCATGCGTTGGCCGCTGGCTATCTGGCGTGGCATGTTCGCGCCCAAGGTCGAGCCGTTCACGGCTGCGGGCGCGGATGAAAGCATCAACCGCGGCGCCTACCTGGTCGAAGGCCTGGGCCACTGTGGCGCCTGCCACACCCCGCGTGCCATCACCATGCAGGAAAAAGCCCTGAACCCGGCGGACGGCAAGGAATTCCTGTCAGGCTCGGCGCCGCTTGAAGGCTGGATCGCCAAGAACCTGCGCGGCGACCACAAGGACGGCCTGGGCAGCTGGAGCGAGGCGGACCTGGTGGCCTTCCTCAAGACCGGCCGCAGCGACCGTACTGCCGTATTTGGCGGCATGAGCGACGTGGTCGAGCACAGCATGCAGTACATGAGCGACGCCGACCTGACCGCCATCGCCCGCTACCTGAAGTCCTTGCCGGCGGTGAATCCCGACGACAAGCCGCAGGTCTACGACAAGGCCGTGGCCGACGCGTTGTGGAAAGGTGACGACAGCAAGCCGGGTGCCTCGGTGTACATCGACAACTGCGCCGCCTGCCACCGTACCGACGGCAAGGGCTACACCCGCGTGTTCCCGGCGCTGGCCGGCAACCCGGTGCTGCAGAGCGATGACCCGACGTCGCTGATTCACATCGTGCTCAAGGGCGGCACGCTGGTGGCGACCAAGACCGCGCCATCGAACTTCACCATGCCGTCCTACGCCTGGCGCCTGTCGGACCAGGAAGTGGCGGACGTAGTGAATTTCATCCGCACCAGCTGGGGTAACCAGGGCTCGCAGGTGTCGGCCAAGGACGTGAAAGCGTTGCGCACCGACGACCTCAAGACCACCTCTGGCGATGACCTTGGGCAGGTGACGTCCAAGTAGTGCCCTGACGCCGCCTTCGGCAGCTGCTACAGGGACGCGCGCCGTCGTCTGCATCGCGGCCAAGGCCGGCTCCTACCGCGCACGGTGTAGGAGCCGACCTTGGTCGCGATGCAGGCAACACGGTTTGTGTAGCAGCGGCGGGGCGGCCATCCGCCGAAGGCCGCGTCCCCGACGCCGCCAGACTACCGGCCCTATTCAAACCCCCGGGTCTCGATGTACTGTATATAAATACAGCCTGGAGGCCCGTCCATGTCCACGCCCCTGCCCCCACGCGGCCGCGGCACCGCCGCCAACCCGCGCAACCGCTTCGCCGCCCACCGCTCTGCGGCCGAGGACGATGGTTGGTACCAGGAAGTGCCTGTAACCCAGGGCACCGAAGTGCGCATCGAGACGGCCAAGAGCATCATCAACCGCAACAGCTCCCCCGACCTGCCCTTCGACCGCACCATCAACCCCTACCGCGGTTGCGAGCATGGCTGCATCTACTGCTACGCGCGCCCCAGCCATGCCTACTGGGACCTGTCCCCGGGCCTGGACTTCGAAACCAAACTCATCGCCAAGACCAACGCCGCAGCCGTGCTGGAACAGCAACTGTCCAAGCGTGGCTACAAGGTGGCGCCGATCAACCTGGGCTCCAACACCGACCCCTACCAGCCCATCGAGCGCGAACACAAACTGACCCGCGCGGTGCTGGAGGTGCTGTTGCGCTACCGCCATCCCGTCACCATCGTCACCAAGGGTTCGCTGATACTGCGCGACCTGGACCTGCTCAGCGAACTGGCGAAGCTCAACCTGGTGTCGGTGATGATCAGCCTCACCACCCTCGACGACGAGCTCAAGCGCACCCTGGAGCCCCGTGCTGCCGCGCCCAAGGCGCGCCTGCGGGCCATTCGCGTGATGCGCGACGCCGGCATCCCGGTGGGCGTGCTGTGCTCGCCGATGATTCCCATGATCAACGACATGGAACTGGAAAGCCTGCTGCGCGAAGCCAAGGCCGCCGGCGCCCTGACCGCCAACTACATCATGGTGCGCCTGCCGCTGGAGGTGGCCCCGCTGTTCGAGGAGTGGCTGCAGCAGCACTACCCACAGCGCGCCGAGCATGTGCTGAGCCTGATCCGCCAGAGCCGTGGCGGCGAACTTTACGACAGCCGCTTCGGCGCGCGCTTTCGAGGCGAGGGGGTATTCGCCAACTTGCTGGAGCAGCGCTTCAGGGCCGGTATCAAGCGCCATGGACTGGAGCGGCGCGAGGGGTATGCGCTGGATTGCACGGCGTTTTGCCCGCCGGGGGGGCAGATGTCGTTGTTGTGAAGTTGTAACTGGGGGTGAATGTAGGGTGTTGCAGCGATGCTTGCATCGTTAGGCTCGGGGCTTTTGTCGAGTAGGCCTCCCCTTGTTGAGAATTTTACTGACACCTCAATTTGCCGAGGATTTTCGAAGGCACAGTGCAGGACGCGACGCTGCCTTTTTCAAGGAGGTTGTCCAGTTGCTGGAGCAGCAGTTGCCGTTGCCCCCGAAGGCATGCGATTGCCCACTAGTTAATACGCATGGGCGTTGGAATTGCCGAGTGGGCTTTGACTGGTGGGTGATCTACCGATGCGACATAGGGCGTGGGACGATCACATTCGAACAGACAGGCGGTTTTCATGATCTGTTCGAATGACCAGGCACAGCATAGCTATATCCCGAGATCCTTGAAGAGTGCCTCGGAGTTCTCGTACTCGGTGGCCACAGGGTTCGTATCCTGGTCCTCCATGATTTTGCGCGACCGGGCGTTAAGGGACGGCGCTTTCACCTGGAAAGGCAGTTCCTTGTTCTGCGCGACTTGGACCAGCATCATGCGGATTGCCTGGGAAATGGTCATGCCCATCTCTTCAAGCACAGCGGTCGCATTCGCTTTTAGCTCGCTGTCAATGCGGGTCCGGACTACTTCGGTATTTGCCATGTTATCGCTCCCGTGAGCATGTTGTAGCTACAACGAGCTTACGCAACCTTCGCGATGATGTACAGGTCAGCGATGAGGGTGAGATTTGAAACGTTGAGCAGCGCCCGCAACCATACCGTTTTGCCATCACTTCGTAGCTTCCTGAAACACTTCAAACCCCCGCCCCAGAGCCCTCCATTCAGGTTGAATTAAGATTTCATCTCTACCTTGAATCCCGCGTGACCCAATAGTCACTAAGCTGCATAAATCGCCCTGCATAGTTGCTTCTTGCTGGGCGTGTTACCCCGTAAAATGGGAAACATCCTTTAACCGACTCACGAGGACGAATCATGACCGACAAGGACTCTTCCCTGACCGGGCCGGCTGTCGTGGCTGAAAGCGCCGAAGCTGCGCTGAAGACCATCGTCGATGGTTTCCTGCATTTCCATCACGAAGTGTTTCCACAGCAGGAAGAACTGTTCAAGAAGCTCGCCACCGCGCAAACCCCACGGGCGATGTTCATTACCTGTGCCGACTCGCGCATCGTGCCCGAGCTGATTACCCACAGCTCGCCGGGTGACCTGTTCGTGACCCGCAACGTGGGCAACGTGGTGCCACCGTACGGGCAGATGAACGGCGGTGTTTCCACTGCCATCGAATACGCCGTGATGGCGCTGGGCGTTCACCACATCATTGTGTGCGGGCACTCGGACTGCGGTGCGATGCGGGCCGTGCTGAACCCCGACACCCTGGAAAAAATGCCGACGGTGAAGGCCTGGCTGCGCCATGCCGAAGTGGCCAAGACCGTGGTGCACGACAACTGCAACTGCGCCACCGAAGCCGAAAGCATGCAGGTGCTGACCGAAGAAAACGTCATCGCCCAGCTGCAACACCTGCGTACCCACCCCTCGGTGGCGTCGCGCATGGCCAGCGGCCAGTTGTTCATCCATGGCTGGATCTACAGCATCGAGACCAGCGAAATCAAAGCCTATGATGCTGAGCGTGATTGCTTCGTCCCTCTGGACGGCACCCTGCCGACACCGAGCGCAACGCCCAAAGGGCGTTTCTAACCGCTCGACCTTGCGATAAACGAGGCCTGAACGACGGCGTACTTCGGTACGCCGTCCGCCCCGTTGCCGTTATCGAAAACCATGTGTGTGCCAGCCGGCCCTGCCAGACCGGTTGCGGGCAGCTGCACGCCCAAAAAAAGCCACAGGGTTTTCGACAGCGGCCATGGAATCGGTCCCAGGCACTATTTTCAGGAGAAACGTCATGAACATGACACAGTTGAAGGCGGTATTGCCGCGAGAGTTGTTGGCGTCGGTGGTGGTGTTCCTGGTGGCGCTGCCACTGTGCATGGGCATCGCCATCGCGTCCGGCATGCCGCCGGCGAAAGGGTTGATCACCGGCATCATCGGTGGTGTGGTGGTGGGCTTCCTGGCGGGCTCGCCCTTGCAGGTCAGCGGCCCTGCTGCAGGCCTGGCGGTGCTGGTGTTCGAGCTGGTGCGCCAGCACGGCATGGCCATGCTGGGGCCGATCCTTTTGCTGGCCGGCTTTCTGCAACTGCTGGCCGGGCGCTTCAAGCTGGGCTGCTGGTTTCGGGTTACAGCGCCGGCGGTGGTGTACGGCATGCTCGCGGGTATCGGCGTATTGATTGTGCTGTCCCAGGTGCACGTGATGCTCGACCGCACGCCGCAGCCGTCCGGCATGCACAACCTGCTGGGCTTCCCGGGCGCGGTGGCCGAAGCGCTGCCGGTCATGGGCGGCGGCCTGGGCTGGCAGGCGGGCCTGCTGGGCTTGGGTACCATCGCCATCATGTTCGCCTGGGAGAAGCTGCGGCCCCAGCGCCTGCGCTTCGTGCCGGGGGCGTTGCTGGGTGTTGGCGTGGCGACGGGTGTCAGCCTGTGGCTGGGCATGGCGGTGAAACGCGTCGAGGTGCCAGCCAATTTGGCGGAAGCCATCGACTGGCTGCGCCCCGCAGACCTGATGAGCCTGGCCGACCCTACCCTGCTGGTCGCCGCTTTCGCCGTGGCCTTCATCGCCAGCGCTGAAACCCTGCTGTCGGCAGCGGCCGTGGACCGCATGCACAACGGCGTGCGTTCCGATTTTGACCGCGAACTGTCGGCCCAGGGGGTAGGCAACATGCTTTGCGGCATCGTAGGGGCGCTGCCGATGACCGGTGTCATTGTGCGCAGCTCGGCCAACGTCCAGGCGGGTGCGCAGACGCGGCTGTCGGCGGTGTTCCATGGCGTGTGGCTGCTGGCGTTCGTGGTGGCGCTGTCCAGCGTGCTGCAAAGCATACCGGTGGCCAGCCTGGCGGGCGTGCTGGTCTACACCGGCTTTAAATTGGTGGACCTCAAGGCGCTGCGCAGCCTGGGCCGTTATGGGCGGATGCCGATGTTCATCTACGGCGCGACCGCCTTGGCGATCATCTTCACCGACCTGCTGACCGGTGTGTTGCTGGGCTTTGCCCTGACCTTGCTGATGCTGGCGCTGAAGGCGGCGCGGTTGAAGATCAACCTGGTGCCGCGCGCTGATGGCGAACTGGAGCTGCGCCTGACCGGCGCCGCCACCTTCCTCAAGGTACCGGCACTGACCCAGGTGCTGGATACCATTCCGGCAGGTAGCGTCGTCCATGTGCCATTGGGCGGGCTGCGCTACATCGACCATTCCTGCCTGGAACTGCTGGAGGACTGGGGGCGGGCGAACCGCGCCAGTGGCTCGCGGTTGATCATCGAAAGCCGCGGGTTGAAGCGCAGGATCGAGGGGCAGATGCGTACCAGTGCTGGCGTCAACGCCTGACGTCACCGCCACGCAATCCTTCGCAACATCTGCGTCGTCTGTATCGCGGCCAAGGCCGGCTCCTACCACGGATGGCGTAGGAGCCGGCCTTGGCCGCGATGAGGGTCAGAAGATCAATTCAGATCCAGTTCCAGCCCGAACTGCCGCGACAGGCACGGCCACTGGCTCCAGGCCTCCCCGGTTTCCTTGGCCGACAGCTTGTCGCGGTACTGTTCCACCGACTCCAGCGCAAAGCTTTCGTCGTTGAGCATGTTGTCCACCGAATGGTGCACCACCTCGTCCAGCTGGTTGGCGAAGGCTTCGCCGATCAGCTGGTGGGCGATCAGGTTGGCTACCGTGGTATCCAGCGGAATCAGCGGCTGCTGGAAGTGCTTGATGTACAGGTCATTCACCTCTTCCACCAGGCGGTGCGCCAGGTAGGCTTCATCCAGCAGGCAATCCAGGCCTTCGTGTCCGTTCAATTCCTTTGGCGGCTGGATGAAGTAGTGTTCGGCGATTTTCAGCACCGGTTTGATCTGCGACTCGATGCCGGCCTTGACCGCGACATCGTTTGCGGCGTCGAGCATGTCAGGGACCTGGTCGATGTAGGCCTTGACGAACCGGGTCAGCACGCCCTGGCGGTCAGCTTCGGGAAGCTGGATAAGGGGGTGCAGGTGAGGAAGCTGTTTTTCCAGTTGCTGGGTCAGATGGCCGGTGTCGGCCTCGTGTTGATGGGCACGTTGGATCTGCTCGCGCAATGCGGCGGTGTTCATGAAGACTCCAGGAAGGAACGGTTTCAAACGGAAGACCTAGGGTAGCTGGGTTCTGACGTCGCCTAAGACGCATTTGTCATAATTATTTAACCTTTATATGGAACGGCTATAACCGCGCGTGGTCACCTGCTAGGAAATTTTCATTTCCGGCCTTTCATTGCGCCCCTAGGGCCGCTGTCTATACTCGCCTTAGTAACGCGTTGCCTGATGCCCGACTGCAAGCGCAGCAAGGCCCCGGCCGTTGAAGTTCGTTGTCTTGACCGCCGCTCCCTTAGCCGTGGGCTTGCAAAGCCTGGGGTAGAACAAGAACGATAAGGGGAACCCGCGATGATGCGACATCCACATGTCTGGATGGGCCTAGCGCTGTGGTCGACATTCACGCCTGCCCACGCTGCCTGGACCACCAACATGGCCCCCGGCGTGACGTACATCAGCAATCAGGTCTTCGACCTGCACATGACCATCTTCTGGATCTGCGTGGTCATCGGCATCGTGGTGTTCGGCGTGATGCTGTGGTCCATGGTCATCCACCGCCGCTCTACCGGCCAGGTCGCCGCCCACTTCCATGAAAGCACCAAAGTGGAAATTCTCTGGACCGTGATACCGCTGGTCATCCTGGTGGTCATGGCGATTCCGGCCACCCGTACCCTCATCCGCATGTACGACGCCAGCGAGCCGGACCTGGATATCCAGATTACCGGTTACCAGTGGAAGTGGCACTACAAGTACCTGGGCCAGGACGTCGAATTCTTCAGCAACCTGGCCACCCCCCAGGAGCAGATCCACAACCAGGCGCCCAAGGACGAGCACTACCTGCTGGAAGTGGACAACCCGCTGGTGCTGCCGGTGGGCAAGAAGATCCGCTTCCTGGTCACCGGCGCCGACGTCATCCATTCCTGGTGGGTGCCGGCGTTCGCGGTGAAGCGCGACGCCATTCCCGGCTTCATCAACGAGGCCTGGACGCGCATCGACAAGCCCGGCATCTACCGCGGCCAGTGCAGCGAGCTGTGCGGCAAGGACCACGGCTTCATGCCCGTCGTGGTGGAAGCCAAGACCCAGGCCGACTTCGACACCTGGATGGGTGAACGCAAGGCCGAGGCCGCCAAGCTGAAAGAGCTCACCAGCAAGGAATGGACCCTGCAGGAACTGGTGGAGCGTGGCGACAAGGTCTACCACACCACCTGCGTGGCCTGCCACCAGGCTGAAGGCCAGGGCCTGCCGCCGATGTTCCCGGCGCTCAAGGGCTCGCCGATTGCCACCGGGCCGAAGGAAGGCCACCTCAACCGGGTGTATTTCGGCAAGGCCGGCACCGCCATGGCCGCCTTCGGCAAGCAGCTCTCGGAAGTGGATATCGCCGCCGTGGTGACCTACGAACGCAACGCCTGGGGCAACAACAAGGGTGACATGGTCACGCCCCAGGACGTGCTGGCATTGAAACAGGCCCAGGCCAAATGAACCGGGCAAGCGTGCTTGCCCAGGGAGACAGGACATGAGTGCAGTGATCGATGATCATGGCCACGCCGGGGCCGACCACGCCCACGGCCCGGCCAAGGGCCTGATGCGCTGGGTGCTGACCACCAACCACAAGGACATTGGCACCCTGTACCTGTGGTTCAGCTTCTGCATGTTCCTGCTGGGTGGCTCGTTCGCCATGGTGATCCGCGCCGAGCTGTTCCAGCCGGGGCTGCAGATCGTGGAGCCGGCGTTCTTCAACCAGATGACCACCATGCACGGCCTGGTGATGGTGTTTGGCGCGGTGATGCCGGCGTTCGTCGGCCTGGCCAACTGGATGATCCCGTTGATGGTGGGCGCGCCGGACATGGCCCTGCCGCGCATGAACAACTTCAGTTTCTGGCTGCTGCCGGCGGCGTTCCTGCTGCTGGTGTCGACCCTGTTTACCCCCGGCGGTGGGCCGAATTTCGGCTGGACCTTCTACGCGCCGCTGTCCACCACCTACGCGCCGGCCAGCGTTACCTTCTTTATCTTCGCCATTCACCTGATGGGTATCAGCTCGATCATGGGCGCCATCAACATCATTGCCACTATCCTCAACCTGCGCGCCCCCGGCATGACCCTGATGAAAATGCCGCTGTTCGTGTGGACC
The DNA here is from genome assembly GCF_056175065.1 of Pseudomonas sp. JC1203. NCBI lineage: Bacteria > Pseudomonadati > Pseudomonadota > Gammaproteobacteria > Pseudomonadales > Pseudomonadaceae > Pseudomonas > Pseudomonas sp. JC1203. Next base: position 60,847 of record NZ_JBWCAM010000001.1, on the reverse strand, counting down.
TGGCTGATCACCGCGTTCCTGCTGATAGCAGTGATGCCCGTGCTGGCCGGTTGCGTGACCATGATGCTGATGGACATCCATTTCGGCACCAGCTTCTTCAGTGCCGCTGGTGGCGGCGACCCAGTGCTGTTCCAGCATGTGTTCTGGTTCTTCGGCCACCCCGAGGTGTACATCATGATCCTGCCGGCCTTTGGGGCCGTCAGCTCGATCATTCCGGCGTTCTCGCGCAAGCCGTTGTTCGGCTACACCTCCATGGTCTACGCCACGGCCAGCATTGCCTTCCTGTCGTTCCTGGTGTGGGCGCACCACATGTTCGTGGTGGGTATACCGCTGGTGGGCGAACTGTTCTTCATGTACGCCACCATGCTGATTGCCGTGCCCACCGGGGTGAAGGTGTTCAACTGGGTGAGCACCATGTGGCAGGGCTCGCTGACCTTCGAGACGCCCATGCTGTTTGCCGTGGCCTTCGTGATTCTGTTCACCATCGGCGGCTTTTCCGGGCTGATGCTGGCCATCGCGCCGGCAGACTTCCAGTACCAGGACACCTACTTCGTGGTGGCGCACTTCCACTACGTGCTGGTGCCGGGGGCGATCTTCGGCATTTTTGCCTCGGCGTATTACTGGCTGCCGAAGTGGACCGGGCACATGTATGACGAAACGCTGGGCAAGCTGCACTTCTGGCTGTCGTTCATCGGCATGAACATGGCCTTCTTCCCCATGCACTTCGTCGGGCTGGCGGGCATGCCGCGGCGCGTGCCGGACTACAACCTGCAGTTCGCCAATTTCAACATGGTGTCGTCCATCGGTGCATTCACCTTTGGCGCCACGCAGATCTTCTTCCTGTTCATCGTGATCAAGACCATTCGTGGCGGCCCCCCTGCCCCGGCCAAACCCTGGGACGGTGCCGAAGGCCTGGAGTGGACCGTGCCATCGCCGGCGCCCTACCACACCTTCAGCACGCCGCCGGAGGTGAAATGAACACCCGCCGCCTAGTGCCTCGGCTGTTGCTGGTGGTGGCGCTGATGTTCGCCTTCGGTTTCGCCCTGGTGCCGCTGTACGACGTGATGTGCAAGGCGTTCGGCATCAACGGCAAGACCGCCGGGCAGTACGAGGGCAGCCAGGTGGTGGATGCCACGCGCCAGGTGCGCGTGCAGTTCCTGCCCACCAACAACGCCGACATGGTCTGGGAGTTCTATTCCATGGCGCCGGAGGTGACGGTGCACCCCGGGGCGGTCACGCAGATGCTGTTCGTGGCGCGCAACCCTACCGACCACGCCATGAGTGCCCAGGCGGTGCCCAGCATCGCCCCCGCCGAGGCGGCGGCTTATTTCCACAAGACCGAGTGCTTCTGTTTCACCCAGCAGGTACTGGACCCCGGCGAGCGTATCGAGATGCCGGTGCGGTTCATTGTCGATCGTGACCTGCCCAAGGACATCAAGCACCTGACGCTGGCCTACACGCTCTTCGACATCACCGCCCGGCACCCGCCCATCAAGACCGGCAGTTAACGGCGGGCACCTGCAACAACGGAGAACACGCACATGGCAACCCACGAGCACTATTACGTTCCGGCGCAGAGCAAGTGGCCGATCATTGCCACTGTGGGCCTGTTCACCACGGTGTTCGGGCTGGCCACCTGGTTCAATGACCTGAAGGCGGCGCACCAGCATTCCCACGGGCCGTGGATATTTTTCGTCGGGGCGCTGATTGTCGCCTACATGATGTTCGGCTGGTTTGGCACGGTGATAAAAGAGAGCCGTGCCGGCCTGTACAGCCCACAGCTGGACCGCTCGTTCCGCTGGGGCATGTCGTGGTTCATCTTTTCCGAAGTGATGTTTTTCGTCGCCTTCTTCGGCGCCCTGTTCTACGTGCGCAACATCGCCGGCCCCGCGCTGGGTGGTGAAGGGCCCAAGGGTATCGCCCACATGCTGTGGCCCAATTTTCAATTCACCTGGCCGCTGCTGCACACCCCCGACCCCAAGTTGTTCCCACCGCCCAAGGGGGTGATTGACCCCTGGCACCTGCCACTGATCAACACCGTGCTGCTGGTCAGCTCCAGCGTGACCGTGACCATTGCCCACCATGCGCTGAAGCGCGGGCATCGCGGCCCGCTGAAGCTGTGGCTGGGGGCGACCATTGTGCTGGGGCTGAGCTTCCTGTTCCTGCAGGCCCATGAATATGTAGAGGCTTATGAGGAATTGGGCCTGACCCTGGGTTCGGGTATCTACGGCGCGACCTTCTTCATGCTCACCGGCTTCCACGGCGCCCACGTGACCATGGGCACGTTGATTCTGACGGTGATGCTGATTCGCATCATGCGTGGGCATTTCGATGCCGAGCACCAGTTCGGTTTCGAGGCGGCCAGCTGGTATTGGCACTTCGTGGATGTGGTCTGGGTGGGGCTGTTTATCTTTGTTTATGTGCTGTAGCGGCGGCTACCAGGGCGCCTGGGACGTGAGTTGGCCGCTGTAGAAGCCCCACGCCACCAGGCCGATGGTCAGTGCTGCCAGGGCCACCCGCACGGTCAGCGCCTTGAGCAGGCGGTCGGAGCGGCTTTCGTCCTTCACCAGGAAGAACAGGCCGCTGAACAGGCTGGCCACTGTCGCCAGCAACATCAGCACGATCGCGGCTTTGAGCATGGCGGCACTCCAGGGGGGCAAGCGATGTATTCAAGTATAGCGAGGCGTTTTCGCCCCGGCCTGTGGCCCACCCTGGTAGTGCTGGCACTGTTGCCGGTGCTGGTCAGCCTGGGCTTCTGGCAACTGGGCAGGGCCGAGGAAAAGCGCCAACTGCTGGCGCTGGATGCCCAGCATCGGCAGGCGGAACCGGTCACCAGCACGCAGTTGGCGAGCCTGGATGCCCCGGCCTTTCGCCGGGTGCTGCTGCGTGGCCAGTTCGATGCCGATCACAGCCTGATCCTCGACAATCGCCAGCGGGGTGGCCAGGTCGGCGTGGAACTGCTGCAGCCTTTCCACGACCAGGCCAGCGGCTTGTGGCTGCTGGTCAACCGTGGCTGGCTGCCGTGGCAGGACCGCCGAAGCCCGCCGCATTTCGACACCCCGGCGCCCGTACTGAACCTGGAGGCCTGGGTGTATGTGCCGCCTGGCGCCACCTACCAATTGAGCGCCGACCCCATCAACCAGCGCTGGCCACGGCTGGTGACCGCGCTGGACCCCGGCAAGCTCTGGGCTGAACTGGGGCGCGAAGGCTACGACCATGAGCTGCGGCTGACGCCGGGCCCTGCCGCCTACCAGCTGGGTTGGCCGGTGGTGGCGCTGGGGCCCGAGCAGCACATTGGCTACGCCGTGCAGTGGTTCGCCATGTCGCTGACCCTGGCGGGGCTGTACCTGTACTTCGGCTTCCATAATAAGAAGGAGAAACGCCATGGGCGCGGCCATGAATCCACCCGGGTTGTCTGAGGCGAAGGTAAAGCCCTCGCGCCGAAAGGGGCGCCTGCAGCTGTTGCTGATTTTCATCGTCACCGTCGGCCCCATGGTGTTGGCCACCTTCATGTACAAGCTCGACTTCTGGGTGCCCCAAGGCCGCAGCTATCACGGCGAGCTGATCGCCAACGGTCAGGGCCGCGCCGACCTGGGCGTGCCGGCCGATGAAACACGTTGGCAGTTGCTGGTGACCAGCCCCGGTGAATGCACCGCCGAGTGCCAGCAGCTGGTGTACCTGGCGCGGCAGATCCAGATCGGCCTGGGCCGCGACGCCTCGCGGGCCAGCCACGCCCTGGCCGCGCCGCAGCCGCAAAGCGCCGACTATGAGGCCCTGCTGGCCCGCGACTACCCACGGCTGCAGCGCTACCCGCTGGCGCTGGGCAAGTACACGGCGCTGGTCGGCGACAAGCCTGGCCCGTACCTGTGGATCATCGACCCGCACGGCAACCTGGTGCTGCGCTACGGCGCCCAGGTCAACGGCAAGAACCTGCTCGATGACCTGCGCCAACTGCTGAAGCTGTCCAACATCGGTTAGGAGTCGACCATGGCCCGACCTGGTTTTCGTCTCGCGCTGCTCGCCACCGCCCTGGCCCTGGTGGTGGTGCTGTTGGGCGCCTATACCCGCCTGACCCATGCTGGCCTGGGCTGCCCGGACTGGCCGGGCTGCTACGGCTTCCTCGCCGTGCCCAGCTCCGACGCGCAACTGGCCCACGCCCAGGCGCGCTTCCCCGAACACCCGGTGGAAGCGGAAAAAGGCTGGAGCGAGATGGTGCACCGCTACTGCGCTGGCAGCCTGGCGCTGCTGGTGGGGCTGCTGGCCATCCAGGCCTGGCGCCGGCATGGCAGCGATGGCCAACCTTACCGGCTGCCGTTGCTGTTGCTGGGGGTGATAGTGGCGCAGGCGGCGTTCGGCATGTGGACGGTGACTCTGAAGCTGTGGCCGCAGGTAGTGACATCGCACCTGCTGGGCGGCTTTGCCACCTTGAGCCTGTTATTGCTGCTCAGCCTGCGGCTGTCGGGCGCCTTCGCGCCGCTACCGGCGGTGTCGCCACGGTTGCGGCGCTGGGCGCTGCTGGGCCTGAGCCTGGTCATCGGGCAGATCGCCCTGGGCGGCTGGGTCAGTTCCAACTATGCGGCCATGGCCTGCACCGACTTCCCGTTGTGCCAGGGGCAGTGGCTGCCCGATGCCGATTTCGCCAACGGCTTCCACCTGGCCCAGCACATCGGCCCCAATTACCTGGGGGGCCACTTGGACAGCGAGGCGCGAACCGCCATCCACCTGACCCACCGCGCTGGCGCCTGCGTGCTGAGCCTGGTGCTGCTGGGCCTGGCCTGGCGGCTATGGGTTGAAGGGCTGGTCCGACTGTCGGTTGCGGTGCTGGCGGCCCTGGCGCTGCAAGTGGCGCTGGGCATCAGCAACGTAGTGTTGCACTTGCCCCTGGCCGTGGCAGTGGCCCATAACGCAGGTGGGGCCATACTGTTGATGACGCTGATCTGCGTGAACTACCGCCTGCGTGCGGTACCTGTGCCACGCGCCGTGGCCCAGCGCCGACCCTGGCGCCCGCACCTGCCGGTGATCTGGCCGGGTAAATGACATTCGAGGAGAAGCCAAATGAGTACGGCAACGGGCGAACACGCCCAGGCCGGCTGGCGTGACTACCTGGAGCTGACCAAGCCGCGGGTGGTGGTGCTGATGCTGATGACGTCGCTGGTCGGCATGTTCCTGGCCACGCGCAGCGGGGTGCCATGGACGGTGCTGATCTTCGGCAACCTGGGTATTGCCCTGTGTGCCGGCGGCGCGGCGGTGATCAACCACGTGGTGGACCGGCGCATCGACGCCCTCATGGCCCGCACCTACAAGCGCCCGGTGGCCGAGGGGCGCTTGGGGCCCACGGCAGCGCTGGCGTTCGCCGGCGTGCTGGCGCTGGGCGGCATGATTCTGCTGCTGGTGTTCACCAACCCCTTGTGCGCCTGGCTGACCCTGGCTTCGCTGCTGGGTTACGCGGTGATCTACACCGGCTTCCTCAAGCGCGCCACGCCGCAGAACATCGTCATCGGCGGCCTGGCCGGCGCTGCCCCGCCCATGCTCGGCTGGGTAGCCGTCACCGGGCACATGAGCGCCGAACCGCTGCTGCTGGTGCTGATCATCTTCGCCTGGACCCCGCCGCACTTCTGGGCCCTGGCCATCCACCGGCGCGATGAGTACGCGCGGGCCGAAATCCCCATGCTGCCGGTGACCCACGGGGTGTACTACACCAAGGTGCATATCCTGCTGTACACCGGGCTGATGCTGGTGGCCACCTTGCTGCCCTACGTGATCCGCATGAGCGGCCTGCTCTACCTGCTGTGCGCCCTGGGCCTGGGGGCGCGCTTCCTGCAATGGGCGGTGGTGTTGTACCGTGGCAGCAATCCGCACGCGGCGATGAGCCTGTTCAAGTACTCCATCTGGTACCTGTTGCTGCTGTTCATCGCCCTGCTCGTCGACCACTACCTGTTGCTGAGCCTATGACCCGAGTCCAGAAAACCGTCTTCATCCTTGCCGCCATCGTCGCGGTCATCATCGGCCTCACCGTGCACCGGGTGCTGCAGGACAACCGCGAAGGTGCCAACACCGGCTTCATCGACGCGGGCATCATCCTGCTGCCCGAGCACCGCAGCGTGCCGTCGGTGACCATGACCGACCAGGACGGCCAGCCCGTGGCGCTGGACAACCTCAAGGGCAAATGGAGCGTGCTGTTCTTCGGCTACACCTTCTGCCCGGACATTTGCCCCACCACCCTGGCGCAGCTACGCCAGGTGAAAAGCGAACTGCCGCCGGCCGTGGCGGCGCGCCTGCAGGTGATTCTGGTGAGCGTCGACCCCAACCGCGACACGCCGCAGCAGCTCAAGCAGTACCTGGGCTATTTCGACAAGGACTTTCGGGGCTTCACCGGCGATGGCAGCGGCCTGCAAAAACTGGCCAACGGCTTGAGCATCCCCTACATACCGGCAGACACCAGCAAGCCCAACTACACCGTGGAGCACAGCGGCAACCTGGCGTTGCTGGGTCCAGATGGTACGCAGCGGGGCTTTATTCGCGCGCCGTTGAACGGGCAGAAGCTGGCGGCGCAATTGCCGGCGCTGGTGCAGCGCGATTGAATACTTAGCGCCTGTGACGCGGCCTGCGGCCGCTGCTACAACACATTTCCCGTAGCAGCTGCCGCCAGGCTGCGTCCGGCCGTTGCGCGGTGTTCCCAGGAATACGCGGCGCCTGCGGACGCGGCCTGCGGCCGCTGCTACATCTTGTGGGGGCGGGCTGGCCAGCGAGCTGTGGGGCCCATAAACGCTCGCTGGCAAGCCAGCTCCCACAAAGACAGTTGCTGCTACGTGGCGGCGTCAGGGATGACGCCGCGCGGGGAGAGGCTTAGAACGCAGGCTGTACCGCGCCTTTGTACTTGTCGAGGATGAACGCTTTCAGCTCAGGGCTGTGCAGCGCTGCCGCCAGCTTCTGCATGGCCGGCGAATCCTTGTTGTCCGGGCGGGCGACGAGGATGTTCACGTAAGGCGAGTCGTTGCCTTCGATGGCCAGGGCGTCCTTGGACGGGTCCAGCTTGGCTTCCAGGGCGTAGTTGGTGTTGATCAGCGCCAGGTCGACCTGGGTCAGCACGCGCGGCAGGGTGGCGGCTTCCAGTTCGCGGATTTTCAGGTCCTTGCTGTTCTCGACGATGTCCTTGGGTGTGGACAGGATGTCAGTCGGGTTTTTCAGCTTGATCAGGCCCACTTTCTGCAGCAGCAACAGCGCACGGCCGCCGTTGGTGGCGTCGTTAGGGATGACCACGTTGGCGCCGCCCGGCAGGTCGGCCAGTTTCTTCCATTTGCTGGAGTAGGCGCCCAGTGGCTCCAGGTGCACGCCGGTGACGGCCACAAGGTTGGTGCCCTTGCCCTTGTTGAACTCATCCAGGTACGGCTGGTGCTGGAAGAAGTTGGCGTCCAGGCGCTTTTCGGCGACCTGCACGTTGGGCTGGATGTAGTCGGTGAACACTTTCACGTTCAGGTCCACGCCTTCCTTGGCCAGCTGCGGCTTCACGAATTCGAGGATTTCGGCGTGAGGTACCGCGGTAGCGGCCACGTTCAGGGTGTCATTGGCGTGGGCCGACAGTGCGGCCACGGCGGCAAAGGCCGCCAGCAGTTTTTTCATTTTTCAGCTCCTTGCGAAGGCCTGGGCCCTCGGCGCCGCGGCAGGGCCGCGGCACATCATTCATTTACGGGAGAAGTGCACCACCAGCTTGTCGCCGATGGTCTGCAGTACCTGGACCAGCACTACCAGAATGACAACAGTGACAATCATCACGTCAGTCTGGAAACGCTGGTACCCGAAGCGGATGGCCAGGTCGCCCAGGCCGCCGGCACCAACCACGCCGGCCATGGCAGTGTAGGAAACCAGTGTAATCGCTGTAACGGTAGTTGCCGCGATGATGCCTGGCAGGGCCTCTGGCAGCAGCGCGTTCATGATGATCTGGCGCGGGGTGGCGCCCATGGACTGGGTGGCCTCGATAATGCCGCGGTCCACCTCACGCAGGGCGGTTTCCACCAGGCGCGCGAAGAACGGCGTGGTGCCGATGACCAGCGGTGGAATCGCCCCGGCCACACCCAGCGAGGTGCCGGTGATCAGCACAGTGACGGGAATCAGCACGATCAGCAGGATGATGAACGGCAGCGAACGCAGCACGTTCACGCATAACGCCAGCAGCGCGTAGATACCCTTGTTCTCGAACAGCTGGCGCGGGCCGCAGATGAACAGCAGCACGCCCAGCGGCAGGCCCAGCAGCACGGTGAACAGCAGCGAGGCGCCGAGCATGATCATGGTGTCGTTGCTGGCTTCGAGAATCTCGGACCAGTCGACGTTGGCGAAGTAGTTGAGGAAGTCCATTAGCGCAGCACCTCCATATGAACGTCTGCAGAGGTGAAGCGGGCGAAGGCAGCGTCCATGTCGCCACCCGTGATAGCCAGGGTCAGCTGGCCGTAGGGCGTGTCTTTGATGCGGTCGATGCGGCCGGCGAGGATGCTGTAGTCCACGCCCGTCTCACGGGCCACGGTGCCCAGCAGCGGCGCGTAGGTGGATTCGCCCTGGAAGGTCAGGCGCACGATGCGGCCCGGCACATGGGCGAAGGTATCGCGTTGTTCGTTTTCGTCGATCTGCTCGTCTTCCTGCACGAAGCGCTTGGTGGTCGGGTGCTGCGGGTGCAGGAACACCTTGGCCACCGGGCCCTGCTCGACGATGACGCCGGCGTCCATCACGGCCACCTGGTCGCAGACGCGGCGGATCACGTCCATCTCGTGGGTGATCAGCACGATGGTCAGCTTCAGCTCGCGGTTGATCTCGGCCAGCAGTTGCAGCACCGACGCCGTGGTCTGCGGGTCGAGGGCACTGGTGGCCTCGTCGCACAGCAGCACCTTGGGGTTGGTGGACAGCGCGCGGGCAATGCCCACGCGCTGCTTCTGGCCGCCGGACAGTTGCGCCGGGTACTTCCTGGCGTGGTCGGACAGGCCGACGCGCTCCAGCAGCGCGGCCACGCGCTTGTTGATCTCGGCGGCCGGCAGCTCGCCCGCCAGGCGCAGCGGCAACGCCACGTTGTCGGCGACGGTCTTGGAGGCCAGCAGGTTGAAGTGCTGGAAGATCATCCCGACCTGCTGGCGGAAGCGGCGCAGGCTGTTGGCATCGAACGCGGTGACGTCTTCACCGTCGACGATGATACGGCCACCGCTTGGCGCCTCCAGGCGGTTGATCAGGCGCAGCAGCGTGCTTTTGCCGGCACCGGAATGGCCGATCAGGCCGAACACCTGCCCGTTCTCGACGCTCAGGTTGGTCGGGTGCAGGGCGGGGATTTCCCTACCGTTGACGCGGTAGGTCTTGTGGACATTTTGAAACTCGATCACGTAGCGAACCTTGTGGGGCGCATGGAATGGGGACAGCGTTTTCGCCGGTCGCGCATTTTAGCCTGTCCGTTTAGAGAGACTTAGCATTTATTTCCTGAACATCCTTTCATTTGGCGATAAGACGATGGAAGGCAGGCGAAATAAAAGGAACGGCGGCAAAACCGGCCAGTCACTAACTAGGTCATCCCTGCCCGTGACAGGGTTTTTCGCCAAATGGATCGCCCGGCAAGGGCGGCGCCGATGAGGAGTTTAGGACAGATGAAAAAGAACCCACCCCGTTCCGGCAAAAGCGAGGCCGCTGGTACCGACACTCCGGACCGCGCCAACACCAATGCCAAGCTCGACAGCCTTGAAACCTTCCGCTCCGATGCCACCGGGCAGGCCCTGCGTACCAACCAGGGGGTGAAGGTCAGCGACAACCAGAACACCTTGAAAGCCGGCGCGCGCGGCCCGTCGCTGCTGGAAGACTTCATCATGCGCGAGAAAATCACGCATTTTGACCATGAACGTATTCCCGAGCGCATCGTCCACGCCCGCGGCACCGGCGCCCACGGCTTTTTCCAGAGTTACGGCAACCATGCCGAGCTGACCAAAGCCGGTTTCCTGCAGGACCCGGCGAAAATCACCCCGGTGTTCGTGCGCTTTTCCACCGTGCAGGGCCCCCGTGGTTCGGGTGACACGGTGCGCGACGTACGCGGTTTTGCCGTGAAGTTCTATACCGATGAAGGGAATTTCGATCTGGTTGGCAACAACATGCCAGTGTTCTTCATTCAGGACGCCATCAAGTTTCCCGATTTCGTGCACGCGGTGAAGCCCGAGCCACACAACGAGATCCCCACCGGCGGTTCGGCCCACGACACTTTCTGGGATTTCGTCTCGCTGGTGCCGGAGTCGGCGCACATGGTGATCTGGACCATGTCCGACCGCGCCATTCCGAAAAGCCTGCGCACCATGGAAGGCTTCGGCATTCATACCTTCCGGCTGATCAATGCCGAGGGCACGGCCAGCTTCGTCAAATTCCACTGGAAGCCCAAGGCGGGCGTGTGTTCGCTGGTGTGGGACGAGGCGCAGAAGCTGGCGGGCAAGGACACCGATTTCCACCGCCGTGACCTGTGGGAAGCCATCGAGATGGGCGACTACCCCGAGTGGGAATTCGGCGTGCAGATCGTGCCCGAGGAGGACGAGCACAAGTTCGACTTCGACCTGCTCGACCCCACCAAGATCATCCCCGAAGAGCTGGTGCCGGTGACGCCGCTGGGCAAGATGGTGCTCAACCGTAACCCCGACAACTACTTCGCCGAGACCGAGCAGGTGGCGTTCTGCCCTGGCCATATCGTGCCCGGCATCGACTTCTCCAACGATCCGCTGCTGCAGGGCCGACTGTTTTCCTACACCGACACGCAGATCAGCCGCCTGGGCGGGCCGAACTTCCACGAAATCCCGATCAACCGCCCAGTGGCACCGAACCACAGCAGCCAGCGTGATGCGCAGCACCGGGTGACCATTGACAAGGGCCGCGCCTCCTACGAGCCGAACTCCATTGACGGCGGCTGGCCGCGGGAAACCCCGCCGGCGGCCCAGGACGGCGGCTTCGAGAGCTACCCCGAGCGTATCGAGGCCCATAAGGTGCGCCAGCGCAGCGAGTCGTTCGCCGACCACTTTTCCCAGGCGCGGCTGTTCTTCCATAGCCTGGGCAAGCCGGAGCAGGAACACGTGATCGCCGCCTACAGCTTCGAGTTGGGCAAGGTGGAGCGCGAATACATCCGCGCCCGGGAGGTGAACGAGATTCTCGCCAATATCGACCTCGACCTGGCCGCCCGCGTGGCCGCCAACCTTGGCCTGCCGGCGCCCAAGGCCGGCACTGTGCAGGTGCCGGAGCCGTCGCTGAAGGTGTCGCCGGCGCTCAGCCAGTTGAACCTGCTGTCGGGCGATATCAAGGGCCGCAAGGTAGCGGTGCTGGTGGCCAATGGCGTGGATGGCGCGCAAGTGGCGGCGGTGAAGAAAGCGCTGGAAGCCGAAGGCGCCCACGCCAAGGTACTGGGCCCGACCTCGGCGCCGGTGAAGACTGCCGATGGCCAGGCGTTGCCGGTGGATGCTTCAGCCGAAGGCCTGCCTTCGGTGGCGTTCGATGCAGTATGGGTGCCGGGTGGCAAGGCGTCGGTGCAGGCGCTTGGTGGTGATGGCGTGGCCCTGCATTTCCTGCTCGAAGCCTACAAGCACCTGAAGGCGATTGGCGTGAACAGCGAGGCCAAGGCGATTATCGATGCGCTGAAGCTGGATGAGGATGCCGGGTTGCTGGTGGGGGATGACGCCAAGGCGCACAAGGCGTTCATTGCTGCCATTGCCAAGCACCGGGTCTGGGACCGCGAGCCAAAAGCCAAGGCAGTTCCTGCTTGACCCTGTAGCAGCTGCAATAATGTGGGAGCTGGCTTGCCAGCGAGCTGTTGAGGCCTGAAGCTCGCTGGCAAGCCAGCTCCCACAAATTATTTGCGGCTACGGGTTATTTTCTAGGCGTGAGGACCATCTGCGCCGGCTGGTTGCGCACTACCTTGTGGTCCAGCTTCCACTCAAGGTTCGGCGCCAGCCGGGTCACGCGCTTCTTGATCAGCGTCTGCAACCACGGCCAGTCCTGGGTGCGTGGTACTACCACCAACACGTCACACTGGTAATTCACCACGTCAGCGGCAATGTCATCCAGCTGGCGCTGCAGGGCACGGCTTTCGGTGATGTTCAGCGCCACCGGCGTGCTTTGCGCGGTGGGGTCGATGACCTTCGCCGCAGGCTTGGCTTCGGCTGCCTCCAGGGCGGCCTCGGCTTTCTCGAGCTCTGCCTTGCGCGCCTGGCGGATCGGGCCATTGGCGCCGCCCGTCAGCGCCGGTGCCTTGGGCATCAGCGCGCGGGCGCGGGCCAGGGCGGTGGCGGCGGCATTGACGTCACCCTTCTGCAGCACGATCTGGCTGCGCTGCAGGTAGGCCTCGGCCAGCTGGCGCTGGTAAGGCTCCAGGCGCGGGTCGTCCGGGCTCTGCTTTTGCAGCGCGCCCAACTGGTCCTCGGCGGTGGCCAGTTCGCCACCGTCGATGTTCTGTTGCAGCTGCAAAAACGCATCTGTCGCTGGCGCGGGGGCGGCAGCGTCTGGCGTGTGGCTCTGGCAAGCGCCCAACATGAGCGAAAATGCGGCAAGGAGCAGATAACGGGAGGCGAACGGCTTCATTCCTGCGACTCTCTATTTGCGCAAAAAGCGGCCAAGTCTACACCCTGTCTCAAGACACGAAAACCTGTGAAATCCCACAGAGGCGTCAACGACGGGGCAATGCGAAGCTCAATAGGAACAGTGTAGCGGCGCAAACGACGATGGACGGACCGGCCGGCGTGTCCTTGAACCACGACATGGCGAGCCCCCCGCACACTGCGATGACCCCCAGGATACTGGCGCCCAGGGCCATCTGTTCCGGCGAACGGGCGTGGCGCTGTGCCGCAGCAGCCGGGATGATCAGCAGCGAGGTAATCAGCAGTACGCCGACGATTTTCATCGCCACGGCAATGACGATGGCAATCAGCAGCATCAGTGTCATGCGCAGGCCGGCCACCGGCAGGCCTTCTACCCTGGCCAGTTCCTCGTGCACGGTAACCGCCAGCAGCGGCCGCCACAGCGCCAGCACCAGCACCATGACCGCGGCGCTGCCGCCCAGTATCCAGGCAAGGTCGGTGGGGCTGATGGCCAGCAGGTCACCGAACAGGTAGCTCATCAGGTCGATGCGCACATCGTGCATGAAGCTCAGCACCACCAGGCCCAGGGACAGGGTGCTGGGCGCCAGGATGCCCAGCAGGGTGTCGGACGCCAGCGGCTGGCGTTGCTGCAGGGTCACCAGCAGGATCGCCAGCAGCAGGCAGCCTACGGTTACCGCCAGCGCCGGGCTGACGTCCAGCAGGAAGCCCATGGCCACGCCCAGCAGGGCGGCATGAGACAGCGTGTCGCCAAAATAGGCCATGCGCCGCCACACCACGAAGGAGCCCAGGGGGCCGGCGACTACCGCCAGGGACAGGCCGGCCAGCAAGGCGTAAAGCAGAAAATCAGCCATGCTTGCAGCCGTCTCCATGTACGTGAGGGGTATGTGCCGCGTCGCCTTCGCCAGCCACCACTTCGCCGTGCAAGTCGTGGGCGTGGTCGTGATGGTGGTGGTACACCGCAAGGCTTGGCGCGTGGTCGCCGAACAGTTCGACGAATGCCGGGTCGCCGCTGACCTGCTCGGGGTGGCCGGAACAGCACACGTGGCGGTTCAGGCACACCACCTGGTCGGTAGTGCTCATCACCAGGTGCAGGTCGTGGGACACCATCAGTACGCCGCAGCCATGGCGGTCGCGCAGGCGGGTGATCAGGCTGTAGAGCTCGGCCTGGCCGGCCACGTCGACACCCTGCACCGGCTCGTCCAGCACCAGCAGCTCGGGCTCGCGCAGCAAGGCGCGGGCCAGCAGCACGCGCTGCATCTCGCCGCCGGAAATGTTCTGCACCGGGCTGTCGATGACCTGCTCGGCGCCCACTTCGGCCAGCGCCGCCAGCGCGCGCTTGCGGTCAACGCCCGGCACCAGGCGCAGAAAACGCAGCACTGACAGTGGCAGCGTCGGGTCGACGTGCAGTTTTTGCGGCATATAGCCGATGCGCAGCTTGGGCTTGCGCCACACCAGGCCGCTGTCGGGCTTGAGCAGGCCGAGCACGGCGCGTACCAGGGTGGTCTTGCCGGCGCCATTGGGGCCGATCAGGGTGACGATTTCGCCGCTGCGCACGCTCAGCTGGATGTTATCCAGCACGTTCTGCCCAGCAAACGTGACCGCCACCTGTTCCAGGCGGATCAGTGCGTCGCTCATCAGGCGGCCTGGCAGGCCGAGCAGAGGCCGACCACTTCCACCGTCTGGCCTTCTACCTTGAAGCCCACGTCGGCGGCGCTCTTGATGATGGCCTGGCTGATGGCGGGCTGTTCCAGCTCCAGCGCCACGTGGCACTCGCGGCAGATCAGGAACTGGCCCTGGTGCGCGTGCTCTGGGTGGTTGCAGCCGATAAAGGCGTTGAGCGAAGCGATGCGGTGCACCAGGCCGTTTTCCAAAAGGAAATCCAGCGCCCGGTAAACAGTAGGCGGCGCCGCGCGGCGGCCGTCCTGTTCGCTCAGCACGGCGAGGATATCGTAGGCGCCCAGCGGCTTGTGGCTCTGCCACACCAGCTCCAGCACGCGGCGGCGCAGGGCCGTCAGGCGCAGGCCCATGCGTGCGCACAGGGCATCGGCTTCCGACAGGGCGCTATGTACGCAGTGGGAGTGGTCGTGAGGGCGGTTGGCCAGCGGAGTATTGGGCATGAGCGGCGACGATATCAGCAAGAGACGTTATTATATTACCTGTTCTCGCCCAGTTGAGTGGTCATTGTGTCCCGCATTTTTACTCTTTTTGTCGGTTTCTGCCTTGCTGCTGTCGTGACCGTGCCCGCCCAGGCCGAGGTTCGCGTGCTTACCAGCATCAAGCCCTTGCAGCTGATTGCCGCCGCCGTGCAGGACGGCCTGGGCACGCCTGAAGTGCTGTTGCCGCCGGGCGCCTCGCCGCACCACTACGCCCTGCGCCCCTCTGACGTGCGCCGGGTGGCCGACGCCGACCTGCTGTACTGGATCGGCCCGGACATGGAAGGTTTCCTCCCGCGTGTGGTGGCTACCCGCAGCAAGCCTACCGTGACCATCCAGGACATGGCCGGCCTGAAACTGCGCCACTTCACCGCCGACAGCCAGTCGCACGAAGAAGCCGACCCGGACGAGCACGACCACGACCACCGTCCCGGCAGCCTGGACTCGCATCTGTGGCTGTCGACCTTCAATGCCCGGGTGATTGCCGCGCGCATGGCCGCCGACCTGAGCAAGGCCGACCCGGCCAATGCTGCGCGCTACACCGGCAACCTCAAGGCTTTCGACGGCCGCCTGGACGCGCTGGATGGCCGCCTGAAGTCGCGCCTGGCTGGCGTGGCTGGCAAGCCGTTCTTCGTCTTCCACGAGGGCTTTGACTACTTCGAGGATGAGTTCGGGGTCAAGCACACCGGCGTGTTCAGCGTGGCCGCCGAAGTGCAGCCGGGTGCCCAGCACGTCGCTGCCATGCGCGCGCGGTTGCAGGAAGTGGGCAAGTCGTGTGTGTTCAGCGAGCCGCCTGCGCGGCCGCGCCTGGCCGAAACGCTGACGGCAGGATTGCCGGTGCGCCTGGCTGAACTGGATGGCCTGGGTGGCTTTGCCGAGGCGTCGCCGCAGGGCTATGAGCAGTTGATGGAGAAGCTGGGCAACGATTTGGCGGGTTGCCTGGAGCAGCTCTGAGCAGCTCTGAGTGTGTGGGAGCTGGCTTGCCAGCGAGCTTTTGAGGCCCTGAAAAGCTCGCTGGCAAGCCAGCTCCCACACGGTTGGGTTACAACGCGAACGGCAGCGCCACGCTGACCTTCTGGCGCAACGCCAGGCGGTGTTCGAACTCTGCCGGGTCATGAATCAACACATCCATGCCCGCGAACGCCTGCGCCGCCACCAGGCGCGACAGCCAGAAGCGCACGCATGCCACGCGTAGCATCACCGGCCACAACTCGGCCTCTGCCGCGGTGAACGGCCGCAGCGCTGCATAAGCACCCAGCATCGCCCGCGCCCGCGGCGCGTCCAGCGCACCGGCGGCGTCCGAGCACCAGTCGTTCAGGCTGATGGCCAGGTCGTACAGCATTGGCCCGGAGCAGGCGTTGTAGAAGTCGATCACGCCCGTGAGGTGGGTGCCTTCGAACATGGCATTGTCGCGGAACAGGTCGGCGTGCAGGTTCGCGCGCGGCAAGGCCAGGATCTGCGCCTTGTGCGCCTTGATCTCTTCCAGCGCGCTGCGCAGCAGCGCTGCGGCTTCGCTGCCCAGTTGGCCGATCTGGCGCTCGCCCTCTTCCAGCATCCAGTCCAGGCCGCGGTCGGTCTTGCGCTCCAGCACGTGGTCACGGGTGGCCAGGTGGATGTGGCTGATCAGTTCGCCCATCTGCACGCAGTGCTGGCTGTTCGGCTCCTTGATGTGCTTGCCCGGCAGGCGCGGTTGCAGCAGCGCCGGCTTGCCGGCCAGCTCGCGCAGGGCCACGCCGTCAGTGGTGCGCAGCGCGTACGGCACTGGCAGGTCGGCCTCGTGCAGCACGTCCAGCAGTTCCACGAAGTACGGCAGGTCCTGCACCGGGCCGCGTTCCACCAGGGTCAGGACATACTCGCCCTGTTCCAGGCTGATGAAGAAATTGCTGTTCTCGGTACCGGCGGCAATCCCCTGGAAATCACGCAGACGGCCCAGGCCGTAAGGTGCGAGAAAGGTTTCAAGCTCAGGCCGCGACAGGGGTGTAAACACTGACATGAAAAGTTTGCCCATACTGGCACCCCCGTCGGGGTGCCCGGTTGAAGTTAAGGTTGAGTCATTTCCATTCGAAGATCTTCCATGCCGGAATCAGCATGTCCGGCTGGTCGGACCGGATGTAGTTGGCATCGGTACCGTCAGCGCGAACCAGAAAGTACGGCTTGCCGTGTTTCGGGGTGACCTTGATCGCATACAGGAAGCCATTCTGCCGGTATTCCTGGACTGTTTTGTCGCCTTCCTGGCGAATGGTGACATCCGGATCGGCGGTGACCGCTTCGTCCGCGGCCATCACGGCCATCGGACAGGCAATCAACACACCGGCCAGCAACAAGCGTTTAGCGGTTCGCATGATAACCTTGTCCCTTTGTCGTCAATGTTCCGGACATTCTAGCGCCGGACCCGCCGAAAAGGTTGATTCTGCTCATGAGCAAAGCTCCCCTCGTCCTGGTGGACGGTTCTTCCTACCTGTATCGGGCGTTCCACGCGCTGCCACCGCTGACCACCTCGAAGGGCATGCCGACGGGCGCGGTCAAGGGTGTGCTGAACATGCTCAAGAGCCTGCGCAAGCAGTACCCGGATAGCCCGTTCGCCGTTGTTTTCGACGCCAAAGGGGGCACGTTCCGCGATGAAATGTTCGCCGACTACAAGGCCAACCGCCCCAGCATGCCCGACGATTTGCGTGTGCAGGTAGAGCCGCTGCACGCCAGCGTGCGCGCCCTGGGCTACCCGCTGCTGTGCGTGGACAACGTTGAGGCCGACGATGTAATCGGCACCCTGGCCCGCAGCAGCGCCGCCGCTGATCGCCCGGTCATTATTTCTACCGGTGACAAGGACATGGCCCAGTTGGTAGACGGCCACGTGACCCTGGTCAACACCATGACCGGCAGCGTCATGGACATCGAAGGCGTAAAGGAAAAATTCGGCGTTGGCCCGGAGCACATCATCGACTATCTGGCGTTGATGGGCGACAAAGTTGACAACATCCCCGGCGTTCCCGGCGTGGGCGAAAAAACTGCCGTGGGCCTGCTTGTGGGTATCGGTGGCGGCCTGAAAGAACTGTACGAGAACCTCGACAAGGTGCCTGCCCTGCCGATTCGCGGCGCAAAGAACCTGCCGGCCAAGCTGGAAGAGCACAAGGACATGGCGTTCCTGTCCTACCAGCTGGCAACCATCAAGATCGACGTCGAACTGGACGTGGAAGTGGAGGCCCTGGTGTGTGGCGAGCCGGACCGCGAGGCGCTGGTAGAGCTGTACACCGAGCTGGAATTCAAGAGCTGGATCGATGAAGTGCAGCGTGACGCCAAGCGCGCCGGCCAGGCAGTGGTGGCCGAGGTAGCCCCGGTGGCTGCCGTGGAAAACCGCTACGACACCATTCTCGACCAAGCAACGTTCGACCTGTGGCTGGAGAAACTGAACAAGGCCGAGCTGTTCGCCTTCGACACCGAGACCACCGGCCTCGACGCCCAGAAGGCGCAGTTGGTAGGCCTGTCGTTCGCCGTGCAGCCACACGAGGCGGCCTACATCCCGCTGA
The DNA here is from genome assembly GCF_056175065.1 of Pseudomonas sp. JC1203. Lineage (NCBI taxonomy): Bacteria > Pseudomonadati > Pseudomonadota > Gammaproteobacteria > Pseudomonadales > Pseudomonadaceae > Pseudomonas > Pseudomonas sp. JC1203. The sequence continues at coordinate 42,583 of NZ_JBWCAM010000001.1, read as the reverse complement.
CCCATTCCTACATGGGCGCCCCCGAGCAGCTGGACCGTGACACCGTGCTGCGTGCGCTCAAGCCGTTGCTGGAAGACCCGGCCAAGGCCAAGGTCGGCCAGAACGCCAAATACGACATGAACATCCTGGCCAACTGCGCCATCGGCGGCGATCCGGCCCAGGGCATCAGCGTGCAGGGCGTGAAATTCGACACCATGCTCGAATCCTACGTGCTGGATTCCACGGCCACCCGCCACGACATGGACAGCCTGGCAGCCAAGTACCTTGGCCATACCACCATTACCTTCGAGCAGATCGCCGGCAAGGGCGCCAAGCAGCTGACCTTCGACCAGATCCCGCTGGAACAGGCCGGCCCCTATGCGGCGGAAGACGCCGACGTGACCCTGCGCCTGCACCAGCTGTTCCAGGCCAAGCTTGCCGCTGCGCCAAGCCTGATCAACGTGGTGGATAACATCGAGATGCCGCTGGTGCCGGTGCTGGCCAAGATCGAGCGCCAGGGTGCGCTGGTCGATGCCGCATTGCTGGGCGTGCAGAGCGGCGAGCTGGGGGAAAAACTGGCGGAGCTGGAGCGCCAGGCGTTCGAGATCGCCGGTGAGGAATTCAACCTGGGTTCGCCGAAACAGCTGGGTGTGATTCTCTACGACAAGCTGGGCATGCCAGTGCTCAACAAGACCGCCAAGGGCCAGGCTTCCACCGCCGAAGCGGTACTGGCGGAGCTGGCCGAGCAGGACTTCCCGCTGCCCAAGGTGCTGATGCAGTACCGCTCCCTGAGCAAGCTGAAAAGCACCTACACCGACCGCCTGCCCGAGCAGATCAACCCGCGCACCGGGCGCATTCATACCTCCTACCACCAGGCGGTGGCAGCTACCGGCCGCCTGTCGTCCAGCGACCCGAACCTGCAGAACATCCCTATCCGCACCGCCGAAGGCCGGCGCATTCGCCAGGCCTTCGTGGCGCCGGCGGGCTACAAGCTGCTGGCAGCGGACTACTCGCAGATCGAGTTGCGCATCATGGCCCACCTGGCCAAGGACGAAGGCCTGCTGCATGCCTTCCAGAACAACCTCGACGTGCACCGTGCCACCGCGGCGGAAGTGTTCGGCGTGGCGCTGGACCAGGTCACCATCGACCAGCGCCGCAGCGCCAAGGCCATCAACTTCGGCCTGATCTACGGCATGAGCGCCTTTGGCCTGGCCAAGCAGATTGGCGTCGACAACAAGCAGGCCAAGGAATACATCGACCGTTATTTCACCCGCTACCCCGGCGTGCTGGCGTACATGGAGCGCACGCGCGCCCAGGCCGCCGAGCAAGGCTACGTCGAGACCCTGTTTGGCCGCCGCCTGTACTTGGCCGACATCAACGCCAAGAACCCGGCCCTGCGCAAGGGGGCCGAGCGCACGGCCATCAACGCGCCGATGCAGGGCACTGCGGCGGACATCATCAAGCGCGCCATGGTGGCGGTGGATGGCTGGCTGGGCGAGTCGGGCCTGGATGCCCGGGTGATTTTGCAGGTACACGACGAACTGGTGCTGGAAGTGCGCGAAGACCTGGTGGACCAGGTCAGCGAGCAGATCCGCCCGCACATGAGCGGCGCCGCCGAACTGGACGTGCCGTTGCTGGTGGAAGTGGGCGTGGGCAACAACTGGGACGAGGCGCACTGATAGCGGCGCGTTCGGACGCTGCCTTCGGCCGCTGCTCAGCAACTATCTTTGTGGGAGCTGGCTTGCCCGCGAGTTTTTAGGGCCTCAACAGCGCGCTGGCAAGCCAGCTCCCACAACAACGTAGCAGCGGCCGAAGGC
>NZ_JBWCAM010000001.1:13283-40777 GCF_056175065.1 Pseudomonas sp. JC1203 | reverse complement strand
GGGTGGGGCCGGCCGTGTTTTTTTTGGGCCCACCCCCCGCCGGGCCCCCCCCCCCCCCCCACAACAACGTAGCAGCGGCCGAAGGCCGCGTCTAAGCACGCACCCGCTTAGGACAATTAGTTTTTAGCAGTGCGGGAACTAAACCTGTCAAACCCGACTCAGAGTACCTGAATGGCTGGTGAAGCCGTTCGATGCTCCTATGTTGTGTTAAGTGTTGGCAGATATCTGGACCCCGCCCTAGCGGTCCGGAACTTGGACCCCGAACTTCCCCTCCCCATACGAAGTCCGGGGTTTTTTTTTGCCTGGAATTCAGCCTTCGACCTTGTCCGGCAGTTCCATCCAGCGCGCCAGCACGGCGTACGCTTCTTCCAGGCCCAGGCGCTTGGGCGCCGAGAACAGCTGGATGCTCACCGCATCACCCCAGCCTTTGCGAATTTCCGACTGCACCTTGAGCAGGGTGTTCTTGGCCGCGCCGTAGGTCAGCTTGTCGGCCTTGGTCAGCAGGATGTGCATGGGCATGTGGCTGGCCACCGACCAATCGAGCATCAGCAGGTCGAAATCCGTCATCGGGTGACGGATGTCCATCATCAGAATCAAGCCCTTGAGGCTCTCGCGGCTGCCCAGGTAGGCCTCCAGGTGGCGCTGCCAGTGCTGTTTGAGCGGGATTGGCACCTTGGCATAGCCGTAGCCGGGCAAGTCCACCAGGCGGCGTTCTTCGTCCAGCTCGAAGAAGTTCAGCAGCTGCGTGCGCCCCGGGGTCTTGGATGTGCGCGCCAGGCTGGCGTGGGTCAGGGTGTTCAGGGCACTGGACTTGCCGGCGTTGGAGCGGCCGGCGAAGGCTACTTCAAAGCCATCATCGTCGGGGCACTGGTCGACCTTGGCGGCGCTGAGCGAGAAGGTAGCCTGTTGGCACAGACCGAGGATGGGGTTTTTGACTTGCATGTGATTTCCGCTGTGGGGCGACGCCGGGCAAGGGCCCTGGCAGGCGGGTCGTTTCCGCTTCGCTGACGTCGGTAGTATATAATGCCGTAGATTTCGTGTGTGCTTTGTCCCGCTGCCGGGGCCACACATTGGGGGCATTCTCTGTCGTAGTTGCGCATTAGAACGCAAATTCCCCCAACCCTGAACCTCTCGTTTCAGGACGAAACAGCGGCTTGCTGCTAGCGTCTTTGATGTAACACAGGGTTTCAAGGCTATGCCGCCGCGTGGATTGTGCACGGACTGCAGTGCCGAAGACTACAAGACCGTAATCCAATGGATGAGCGGCCCAAGCCTGCGGCACAGATCTTTCACCCTTAGCCGTAGTTGGATTAGCTGATGAGAAAAATAATAGTAAGTCTGCTTGTGACCGCAGCAGGGCTGACCGGCATGGCCCATGCGGCGGGTGACCCGGCCGCCGGGCAGGCCAAGGCGGCGGTCTGTGGTGCCTGCCACGGGCCGGACGGCAACAGCATGGCGCCCAACTTTCCGAAGCTGGCCGGCCAGGGCGATCGCTACCTGGAGAAACAGTTGCACGACATCAAGTCCGGCAAGCGCCAGGTGCCCGAGATGACGGGCCTGTTGACCAACCTCAGCGACCAGGACCTTGCCGACCTTGCCGCCTACTTCAACAGCCAGAACGGCAGCGTCGGCGCCGCCGACCCCAACCTGGTGGCCAAGGGCGAAGCGCTGTTCCGTGGTGGCAAGCTGGACGCCGGCATGCCCGCCTGCACGGGTTGCCACTCGCCCAATGGCGTCGGCAACCCCATGGCCGGCTTCCCGCACCTGGGTGGCCAGCATGCGCAGTACGTGACCAAGCAGCTCACTGACTTCCGCGAGGGCAACCGCACCAACGACGGTGACACCATGGTGATGCGCAGCATTGCGGCAAAACTCAGCAACAAGGACATCGAGGCCCTGGCGTCCTACGTGCAGGGCCTGCACTGAAGCGCTTGTCTTGCCTTGAAATGAAACAATTAAAAAGGGCGGCCGTGGCTGCCCTTTTTCATGAAGTCTGCCGTTACACTAGCGAACTGAACCCTTCGGCGACGAGTCTCACCGCACGTCGCCGCACGGCGATCCCTTTTTGCTCAGGAGTAAAGCATGCGTAATCTGATCCTCGGCGCCGCGCTGGTCGCTGCCAGCCTGTTCGGCATGACCGCCCAAGCCGCTGATGCCCCGCTGGAAGCGGGAAAACAATACGTAGAACTGACCAGCCCGGTGCCGGTCGCCCAGCCTGGCAAGATCGAAGTAGTTGAAATGTTCTGGTACGGCTGCCCGCACTGCTACGCCTTCGAGCCTACCATCAACCCATGGATCGAGAAGCTGCCGGCCGACGTGCACTTCCTGCGCATCCCTGCCATGTTCGGCGGCCCGTGGGACCTGCATGGCCAACTGTTCATTACCCTGGACATGATGGGTGTGGAACACAAGGTGCACTCGGCAGTGTTCGACGCCATCCAGAAGCAGGGCAAGCGCCTCACCGACCCTGACCAGATGGCTGACTTCGTCGCCACCCAGGGTGTAGACCGCGCCAAGTTCCTGGAAACCTACAATTCCTTCGCCGTGAAGGGCAAGGTCAAGCAGTACAAGGACCTGGCCGTGGCCTACGGTGTGCAGGGCGTGCCGACCATGATCGTCAACGGCAAGTACCGTTTTGACCTTGGCACTGCAGGTGGCCCTGAAGAAACGCTGAAAGTGGCCGATGCACTGATTGCCAAAGAACGTGCAGCCAATAAGAGCGCTGCCAACTAACCATCAGGTGACCCCGTGCGCCGCTGGAGATCGGAACGTGTCGTTGGCCTGCGTGATCCGCGGGTCAACGAGCATCATGTAAATGCCAGCGGCCTCCCTGAGGATGGCCGGCTGCGCCTGCTCAGTTTCAATATTCAGGTTGGCATCAGCACTCAACGCTACCGCCACTACCTGACGCGCAGCTGGCAGCACCTGCTGCCGCACACCGGCCGGGCCAATAACCTGCAGAAGATCGGCGACCTGCTCGCCGACTTCGACCTGGTGGCCTTGCAGGAGGTGGACGGCGGCAGCCTGCGCTCGGGCTACGTCAACCAGGTGGAATACCTGGCCCAACTGGGCGCTTTCCCCTACTGGTACCAGCAACTTAACCGCAACCTTGGCCGCCTGGCCCAGCATAGCAACGGCATTCTCAGCCGCTTGCGGCCCTGGAGCCTGGAGGACCACCCGTTGCCGGGCCCTGCCGGCCGTGGTGCCATATTGGCGCGCTTCGGCGAGGGTGACGAGGCGCTGGTGGTGGTGATGATGCACCTGGCCCTGGGCACCAAGACCCGGGTGCGGCAGCTGGCCTATATTCGCGAACTGATTGGTGGCTACAAGCACCAGATCCTCATGGGTGACATGAACACCCATGCCAGCGACCTGCTGCTGCATTCGCCGTTGCGTGACCTGGGCCTGCTGGCCCCCCAGGCCGAAGCCACGTTCCCCAGCTGGCAGCCCAAGCGCTGCCTTGATCATATTTTGCTCAGCCCAAGCCTCACCCTTGAACGGGTGGAGGTATTGGCCCAACCGATTTCCGATCATCTGCCCGTGGCGGTAGAGATCCGCTTGCCTGACTCCCTTGTGGCCGACGCGCTCCCGGCGCTGCGCCCCTCACCTCGCAGACCCTTGGCATGACCGAAGAAGCCCAGCGCTGGAAAGAAAAGTACCTCAAGAGTATTGAACAGCAGGAAAAGCTGGAGCGCCGCTGGAACGCGCGGCTCGACTTGCTGCGCCGTGGCCTGGTGCGCAGCACCTTGGCGGCGGAGGGCACCGACAAGGCGGTGGACCAGTGCATGAAAGAGATGCGCGAGGTGGTGCGCACCGACGACATGGACGCCGGCCTTGCCGCGTTGATACCGCGGCTGGAAAAGGCCGTGCTCGACTCCGAACAGCGCCGCGAGACCCGCGTCAGCCAGATCAGCACTGCGCTTACGGCGTTGGTGGAGCAGCTGCAAAGCCTGCCGTTGTCACGCGACGTGAGCAAGCCGCTGAAGAAGTTTGCCAAGCAGCTGGAGGAGCGCGCCGGGCAGGCGCGCGAGATTCCCCTGCTGCTCAGCGAGCTTAGCGGCCTGCAAGGCCAGGCCCTGGCTGGCATTGAGGCGAATGCCGAGGATGGCCAGCGGCCGGGGCTGTTCCAGCGCCTGTTCGGTAGCCGTGATGCCGAGCCGGAAGCAGAACCTACACCGCCGGGCGCCGCGCCTGCCCCAGCCATTGCTGCGCCGCCACCGGAGCCGGTTGCGGCGGTAGAGCCCGTTGCCCCTCAACCGGTCAACGAAGTGCACCGGGAGCCGGAAACAGATGTCGCGCCTGTGCCTGCCCCGCAGCCGGTTGCAGCGCCTGAACCCACAGTCGAAGCGCTGCAGGCCACCCCGCCCGCGTCCATCGCAGCGCCGGAGCCTGAACCCGAGCCCCAGCCCCAGCCCCAGCCCGAGCAAGCCGCGCCGAGCGTGCAGCCTTTCGTGCCGGCGGTCGTCGCCGCAGTCCAGGCGCCCGAGGTTCCCGAGGTTGAAGCCACTGCACCGCCTGCCGACGAGCCAGCCCCGCCCGTCTACATCGACCGGCTGCCGCTGCCCTCGGTCATGGCCGAGGCCATCGCCGCCATCGACCCGGATGCCCCCGGCGAAGATGTGCTCTACGCCCTGCCCCCTTCGCCCGAGCCGTCCTACAGCTCGGTGGCCGCGCACATCGAAGAGACCCTGCTTGGGCTGCTCAACGACCTGACGCTGCCGGAACGTCATCGCCCGCAGGCCGAGGCCATGCAGGACCGCCTGCGCCACGGGCTGAACTGGTACGAGCTGCTGCCGATCCTCGATGACCTGGCCACCCTGATGCTGGCCATCAACGACAGCGGCCAGCACGATTTCGAGCTGTACCTCAAGCAGCTCAACGAGCGGCTGGACAACTTCCAGAGCCACCTGCAGGCCGCCAGCGACGGCCACGCCGACAACCGCACTGCCGCACGCGAGCTGGACAGCCAGCTGCGCGAGCAGGTGGACGGCATGCAAAGCAGCATGCAGAAGGCCACCGACGTGGCCAGCCTCAAGCAGATCCTGGAGCAGCGCCTGGAAGGCCTGATCGGCACCATCGACGCCCATGAACAGCAGCGCGACCAGCGCGAGCAGGAAATTGCCACGCGCCTGCAAGGCCTGGCCGAGCGCGTCGCCAGCATGGAAGGCGAAGCCCAGGGCTATCGCGAACACCTGGAAGAGCAGCGCCAGAAGGCGCTGATCGACCCGCTGACCGGCCTGCCCAACCGCGCCGCCTGGACCGAGCGCCTGGAACAGGCCGTGGCGCAGCGCCAGGATGACGGCAGCGAATTGCTGCTGGCGATGCTGGACCTCGATCATTTCAAGTCCATTAACGACAGCTATGGCCACCTGGCCGGCGACAAGGTGCTGAAGATCATCGCCAACGAGCTGCGCAAGCGCTTGCGGCCCATGGACTTCATGGCGCGCTTTGGCGGTGAGGAGTTCGTCATGCTGATCCCGCAGACCTCCATGGTGGAAGGCGTGCGCCTGGTGGAAACACTGCGCGCGGCGGTGGAAGCCTGCCCGTTCCACTTCAAGGGCCAGCGCGTGACCATCACCATTTCCATCGGCATTGCCGGCTTCCGTGGCAGCGAGCGCAGCGAGTTGGTGCTCAAGCGCGCTGACGAAGCCCTGTACCGCGCCAAGGACGCCGGCCGCAACCGCGTGCTGCACGGCTGACGTACACCCCGTAGCAGCTGCCGAAGGCTGCGTCCCGCAGTGTGCCTGCGGAAACGAAGTGCCTGGGACGCGGCCTTTGGCCGCTGCTACGGGGTTGTGATGGTCATGTGTTATACTATTGCATTACTGCCCACCAAGTTGCCGCCCATCTTTATGAAATTCCTCGGCTGTGCCCTGCTGTTGCTCGCGTTGGCGGGTTGTACCCATGGTCTGCGTATCGACCACAGTCATCCCTCGGTGAACCATGACAGCCGGATTCAGTTCGTGGTGCTGCACTACACCTCGGCGTCGGACGAGCGTTCCCTGGCGCTGCTGACCCACGGCGAGGTCAGCGCCCATTACCTGGTGGGCCTCAACCCGCCAACGGTCTACCAGCTGGTGGACGAAGGCCAGCGCGCCTGGCATGCCGGCGAGAGCGAGTGGGACGGCCGCACCTGGCTCAACTCCAGCTCCATCGGCATCGAGATCGTCAACCCCGGCTTCACCGACGGCCCCAACGGCAGGCTCTGGTACCCCTACACCGAAGCCCAGATCCAGGCCGTGGAGGCGCTGCTCAAGGACATCGTCAAACGCTACAACATCGAGCCGCGGCACATCATTGGCCACAGCGACATTGCCCCCCTGCGCAAGCAGGACCCAGGCCCGCTGTTCCCGTGGAAGCGCCTGGCGGACGAAGGCCTGGGCATCTGGCCCGACGCCGGCGCCGTGGCGCGCAACAAGGCGCGCTTCGAGGTCAACCCGCCCAGCATGACCTGGTACCAGCAACAGCTGTCGCGCCTGGGCTACATGACCGTGCAGACCGGCGAGCTGGACGTCACCACCCGCCACGTCATCGCCGCGTTCCAGATGCACTTCCGCCCGGCCCGCTTCGACGGCGAGCCCGATGCCGAAACCGCCGCCATCCTGCAGGCGCTGAACAGCCAGCGCTGACCAGCTCCGCCCAACGGCGAAGCTAAATCCCGTCCAGTTGCTATACCTCATGGTGAGCAACTGGATATTCACCCATGTCTTCCGCCTACGTGCGTCTTCGCAGCGCCTTCTATCGCCCTTGGTTAATGGCGATGATCGCGGCTGCCGCTTGCGCGGCCCTGCTGCTGAGCGCCAGCTTCGGGCTGGTGGTACACCAGGTTCAGCAGACCGAAATCGAGCAGATGAACGCGCGTGGCGACCGCTTTCTCGACCGCCTTGAGCAGATTTTCGGGCAGCTGCGCGAAAGCGTCGACCTGCTCAACGAACAGAACCTGCGCGGCTGCGGCCCGGCGATGATCACCGCCTTGCAGCAGGTCGGGTTCGATAACCGCTTTGTCTACGACGCGGTCTACAACGATGGCGAGCAAAGCTGTTCCAGCCGGCCCAGCGAGTCAGGGAACCTGGCCTTGCGCGCCCCGGACATCAAGGGCCCCACCTACAGCTACTGGCTCAACACCACCACCCAGCCGGACGACAACCTTGCCGCCCTGCGCCTGGGGCGCGGCCCGTTCAGCGTCTCCACCTCCCGTGGGCACCTGACCGACGTGGTCGACCTGGCGCCCGGCGGCAGCCTGCTGGTGGTGCTCGACAAGGGCAAGCGCGCGGTGCCGGTGCTGGGCCCGGCCCAGGCCTGGCCGCCAGCCAGCGATTGGCCGCCGCCCTCGCAGCAACCGTTGCTGGTGACGCGCGACAGCCTGATCTATCGCATGTTTACCAAATCACCCGACTACCAGCTGGTGCTGATTGCCCCGCGCACCAACCTGCTGCCAAAAATGAACGCGGCCTTGTGGGCATTGTTCCCGGGTAGCCTGTTGCTGGCCTGGCTGGTGGGGTGGATGGTGCTGTTGCTGGTGCGCGAGCGGCGCTCGCTGAGCAATGAGCTGCAAGGTGCATTGCGCCGTGGTGAGCTGAAAGTGTTGTACCAGCCCATTTTCGACCTCAATAGCCGACGATGTGTGGGCGCCGAGGCGCTGGTGCGCTGGCGGCGCCCGGATGGAACCCTGACCAGCCCCGACCTGTTCATCCCCATGGCGGAAAATACCGGCCAGATTCGCGAAATAACCGATTTCGTCCTGCAACAGCTGTTGGAGCAGCTGGGGCAGTTATTGCGGGCCAACCCCCACCTGTATATCTCGGTGAACCTGGCGGCCGTGGACGTCATGGTGCCGCGCATCGGCCGCGTGGTCGCGCGGCTGCTGGCCCAGCATCGGGTGTCCGCCCACCAGATCGCCTTCGAAGTCACCGAACGCGGGCTGATTGACGTGGTAGTGGCCCGCGATAACCTGCAAGCGTTGCGGGACGTGGGGCACCAGGTGCTGATCGACGACTTCGGCACTGGCTATTGCAGCCTGGCCTACCTGCAGACGCTGCCGGTGGACTGCTTGAAAATAGACAAGGCGTTCATTGACGCCTTGGGCCATGACGCCGCCAGCAGCGGCGTGGCCCCGCACATCATTCGCATGGCCCACGCGTTGCAGCTGCGGGTGATTGCCGAGGGCATCGAGCTGGAGGCGCAGGCGCTGTTGTTGAGCAGCGAAGGGGTGAACTACGGCCAGGGCTGGCTGTTCGCCCACCCGCTCAATGCACGGCAGTTCAGCGAGCTGGTGACCCGCGGCCGGCGCCTGGTGGGCCGCCGTATCGACGACGAAGCCTAGAGCGGCAAGGTCATGTAGAACTGCGTGCCCTGCCCCGGGCGCGAGTACACGCCCATGCGCCCGCCGTGCAACTGCACGATCTCCTTGCACAGCGCCAGGCCGAGCCCGGCGCCGCCTTTCTTGCGGCCCACCTGCACGAAAGGTTCGAAAATGCGCCCCTGCTGGCCGTAGGCAATGCCCTCGCCGTTGTCTTCGACGCTGATGATCACCCGTTCGGCGTGGCGCCGCGCCTGCAGGCGAATGCGCCCGCTGTGCGGGGTGTGCCGCAGGGCATTGTCCAGCAGGTTGTCGAGCACGCGGTCCAGCTGGGCCTGGTCGGCGTGCAGGCGCGGCAGCGCATCCTGATGCTCGATCACCAGGTCGATGTCGTTGTCCCTTGCCTGCTCGGTGAAGCGTTGCTGGGCACGGTTGAGCAGGTCGTCGATGGCGCAGGGGCCACGCGTCAGCTTCTGCAGGCCGTTCTGGTAGCGGGAGAAGTTCAGCAGGTCGTTGATCAGCTGCATCAGCCGCTGCATCTCTTCCTTTACCGTGTCGAACAGGTCGGCTTCGCGCGAGTCAGGGGCGAAATGCACCCGTTCCTGCAACAGGCCGAAGGCCATGTGCATGCCAGTCACCGGCGTGCGCAGCTCATGGGACGCGCGCAACACGAACTCGCTGCGCACGCGCTCGAAGGCGCGCTGCTCGGTGACGTCGTGCAGCACCATCACCGCGCCGAGGATATGCCCCTCGGTGTGGGTGACCGGCGTCAGGCTGTAGGCCAGTAGCCGGGCTTCGCCGTCCACCTCGAAACTCAGGTCCTCCAGTGCGCGCTCCAGGCTGCCGCCGCGCAGAATCAACGCCAGTTGCTCGTCCATTTCCGGGCGCTGCAACGCTTCGCCCAGGCCCATGCCCACGCGGTCGTCCTCCCAGCCCAGCTGCCGCTGGGCTACCGGGTTGAGGTGTTCCAGGCGGCCTTCACGGTCAATCATCAGCAGGCCGTCATCGATGCTGTCCAGCACTGCCTGCAACCGTTGCTGGCCGGCCAGCAGCTCGTCGATGTTGGTTTCCTGGTGCTTGCGCAGCACCTGGGCCATGGTGTCGAAGCGTTGGGTGAGCTGGTTGAGCTCGGCGGCCGAGGACTGCGGCAGGGCCACGTCGAAGTTGCCCTGGCTGATGTTGTCTGCGGCGGTGGCCAGCGCTTCGATGGGCTGGCCGAAGCGGCGGGCGATGTTGTGCGCGGTGAAGAAGCCGATCAACAGCACCGCCAGGCCCACCAGCCCCAACAGCGCCGACACCATCACCGCGCGCTCATGGGTGTTTTCCTGCGCGGTATTGATGTTGTCCAACGCCTGCTTGTGGGCATCGAGCATGCCGTTGCGCAGGGCGTTCAGGGCATCGCTGAAAGCGGGGTTGTCGCTGATGTCACCATCCTGCGCCATGGCCTGCTGGTAGGCGCCCAGGAAGCGCTGGTAGTCATGGGCGGTCTGGGTGAAACCGGCCTGCTCGTCGTGCTCCTGCTCATGGGCCAGGCCCTGGCTGACCAGGTCCTGGAACTGTTGCTGGGTGTTGGCCAGGGCGTTTTTGTCGGAATGCTCGTTGAGCATCATGATCAGCTGGTCGCCCAGGTTTTGGCGCAGCTTGAGGCCCAGGTCCAGGGAGACGAAGTTGTAGTGCACCAGGCCTTCCTGCGACCTGGCCATCTGCATCACGCTGACCAGCCCCAGGGCAAGGCCCAGCAACGCCACGGTGATGAGCGCCGAGAAGCTGAGAAACAGCCGGGTCCGCAACTTCATCGGCAACCTCACAGGTTGTACTGTTTGCGTTTGCGATACAGCGTCGAGGCGTCGATGCCCAGGGTCTTCGCGGCCTGGTCCAGGGTGTCGCTGGTGGCCAGCACGGCGCCGATGTGGGCTTTTTCCAGCTCGTCCAGGCTTAGCGCCGCGCCAATGCGCGGGGCATTGTTGGTGGGTTGCTCAGCCATGCCCAGGTGGCTGACTTCCACCCGTTCCTGGGCGCAGATGATGCTGGCGCGCTCCACCACGTTGCGCAGTTCGCGGATGTTGCCTGGCCAACGATAGTTGAGCAGCGCTGCGCGCGCTTCCTCGCTGAAGCCGCGCGCCGGCCGCGCGTATTCCTTGACGAAGCGTGCCAGGAAGCGGTCGGCCAGGGTGAGGATGTCTTCGCTGCGCTCGCGCAGGGGCGGCAGGTGCAGGGTGATGACGTTGAGGCGGTACAGCAGGTCCTCGCGGAAGCGCCCTTCACGCACCATGTCCTCAAGGTTGAGGTTGGTGGCGGCGAGGATGCGCACGTCGGCGCGGCGGGTGACCGGGTCGCCCACGCGCTCGTATTCCTTGTCTTGAATGAAGCGCAGCAGCTTGGGCTGCAAGGTCAGCGGGAAGTCGCCGATTTCATCCAGGAACAGCGTGCCGCCGTCAGCCTGGTTGACCCGGCCCAGGGTGCTTTCGCTGGCGCCGGTGAACGCCCCGCGGCTGTGGCCGAACAGCTCGCTTTCCATCAGCTCGGCGGTCAGCGACGGGCAGTTGATGGTCACGCAGGCTTTCTTCGCGCGCTTGCTCCAGCCGTGGATGGCGCGGGCCAGCTCGCCTTTACCGGTGCCCGACTCACCCAGGATGAGGATGTTGGCGTCGGTGTTGGCGACCTGGCGGGCAGTTTCCAGCACCACCATCATGGCCGGGCTATGGGAGTCCAGGCCGTCCTTGGGTTTGCGGATCTCGCCTTCCAGGGCTTCCAGGCGTGCCGACAGCTGGCGCACTTCCAATTGCTTGGCGGTGGCCAGGCGCAGTTGGTCGGGGCTGCATGGCTTCACCAGGTAATCGGCGGCGCCGGCCTGGATGGCGTCCACGGCGGTGTCCACCGCCGAGTGGGCGGTGACGATCACCACGCGCATCCAGGGTGCCTGGATGCGCATCTGCGCCAGTACGTCCAGGCCGTTGTCCTCGCCCAGGCGCAAGTCCAGGAAGCACAAATCGAACACCTGGCGCTGCATCAATGCGTCGGCCTGCGCCGCGCTGTTGGCGGTGGCGACGCTGTAGCCTTCGTCTTCCAGGCAGTAACGGAAGGTGCGAAGGATGGCGGACTCATCATCCACCAAGAGGATTCGGCCTTGGTGTTCCGTGCCAGCTTCCATTTTCCTACGCTCCTTTAAGAATTGTCTTGGGTTAGTGTCAGAATAATCGGGCAAGTTGCATGGTCAATTCTGATTCATTCGGCGACCTGCATGGTAACTATCTGTTGATAACTGCACTAACCCACTGGTTCCCAAAGAAAAAATAGAAAATTGAGCCCTTGGCATGGCCGTTGCGGGTACCACCCGAACGTCTGTAATAAGGAGCTTTGTCATGAATGCCCTCAAACACCTGGCCCTCGCCTGTTCATTGGGTGCCGTGCTGGCCCCTGCACTGGGCCAGGCCGCCACCCTGGATACCGCCCAAGTCAGCAGCCAGTTGCAGGCTGCCCGCCAGGAGGGGTCGATCTGGACCGCCTTTGCCCTGAACCGGCACTTGAGCCCGTTCAAGATTGACGTGAGCGTAGCCAACGGCGTGGCAACCCTCAAAGGCCAGGTGGAGAACGACGTGGACCGCGACCTGGCCGAGCAGATCGCCGCCCAGACCTCGGGTATCACCAAGGTCGACAACCAGTTGAGCGTGAACCCGGCCCTGGCCGACCAGCCGCCGGTGCAGAAGCGCATCGCACAGCGCTTCGACGACGCCACCCTGACCGCCACCATCAAATCCAAGCTGCTGTGGAACAGCGCCACCCAGGCGTTGGATACCGACGTGGACACGCAGAACGGCGTGGTCACCCTCAAGGGCCAGGCGCAGACCGCCGACGCCAAGCAATTGGCCGGCGACCTGGCGCGCAATACCGAAGGCGTCACCCAAGTGAATAACCTGATCAGCCTGGGCGCCGCCGACACTCGTACCACCGAGGCGGAAGCGCAGGCGAAAACCACCGAGGCGTCCATCAGCGATGCATGGATTACCAGCAAGGTGAAAGCCAGCCTTCTATATAGCCGCGACATCGATGGCATCAACATCAAGGTCGATACCAAGGGCGGCATGGTCACCCTGGGCGGCGTGGTGGCCAGCACCGAGGAGAAAACCGAGGCGGTGGAGATCGCGCGCAACATTCGTGGCGTGCGTGGCGTGGACGCCGACCTGCTCAAGGTGGCGGGCAAGACCACCAGCTGAGGCCATCGTGCAAAACGCCCGAGCAACCGGTGGTCATCGTGCAGGTTGCTCGCCTTACCCCTCGCAAAGCAGTGCGCAACTACCTGATTTTATTGAGTTTTATCGTTAATAAAAACTGGCACGCAGTCTGCAATATCACTACCAAGCAGTGTTGATCATCAAACCAAGAGGAGTTACAGGATGAGCCGCCAATGCCTAGCCCATTTGCCGATCTCTTCCCAGCAGATCCAACAGGGTCTGTCCGTGACCCTTGCTTTGATGATCACCCTGCTTGCCGGCCAGCTCTATCAACACTGGCACGAGGGCCGCGAGGCGCAATTGGCGCAGGCCCATCCGGCAATCAGTTACCCGCATTTCAATGCCGTCAGCGCCGGCGCCGCCCATCAGTCACCGAACGCCGCCCTGCTGCAAAGGGCAGAGAGCAGTGACCAGGTAGAGCGGCACCAAAGCTGGGTGTTCTAGATGAAGCCTCGCCCCTGGCGAGTTCGCAGTAGGCAGCACCCCATTAAAAAACGGTAAGGAGAGTCACCATGTTGAGTTGGGCAGTCACATTCCTGATCATCGCCATCATCGCCGCTGTACTGGGCTTCGGTGGTATCGCTGGCGCCGCGACCGGGATCGCCAAGATCCTGTTCATCGTGTTCCTGGTGCTGTTCGTGGCCTCCTTTATCTTTGGCCGTCGTGGTCGAGGCTGACGCCAATGAAAGGCATTACCTTCAAGGCTGCCACCGTGGCCCTGCTATTGGGCTGCGGTGGCATGGCGGTGGCGGCCAATGACGGCCAGGTGCAGGTCAATGGCTTGCTGAGCAGCGACCCGCAGTACCGCGACACGTGGCAAGGCGTCGTCAGGAAAGAGGAGCGGGTACCCGATTGGGTGCTGAACCTCACGGGCGTCTCCGAGCAGCAGATGTCGGCCGTTGAAGAAGGTGGCGACAAATATCTGGTAGGCCCGCTGTGCGAGACGCAGCAGGTCTGCAAGAACCACCGGCTGATTGTTGCCTTCAGTTGGAACAAGAAGCACGCGTACGGCATGTTGGTGGACGTCCCCGAAGGGCTGCCCGCCGACAAGTCGCCGACCCGCCACGCCGACTACCGTTGGCTGGGCAAGCCGGACCAGGGCATGCAGGCCCTGCTGATGGAGCAACTTAAAAAGGACCCGAACTGGTACTGACCAGTGGTTTTCACAGAAGCTGAACCTTTTCAATGATTTAGCTTCTACTAACTGCGCCCGCCCGAGGAGGGCCGACGCATGACCAAGGGGCCGGGACGCTTTGATTGCAGCATGATCGGAGTGACCTAGGGGTACAGGGAGTGCCTCCACCCATGGGCCGGGTCAGGAGAAAGCTGCGACGGAAGTCCGCGTGCCAGCAATGGCCGGACTTCCGGAGAGCTTGAAACTTGAAAGAACCGCCAGGTGAGCTTCGGCGGTTTTTTTGCGTTTGGTCGGTTGTTGAGGGTGCCAGGCAGGGACTTTTTGTCGCAGCACAGCTGACCATCTATCGTGATTTTTTTCCCTCTTGCTTCGCCATCACCGCGCGAAAACCGCGTTCGGATTGTCGAACAATGCTCGCCCAACCCCCCGTTTAAAGGGGCGTATCGGCTGATCGGGTGCCGTTTCGGCCACCGTCGAGAATCCGAACGGGTGTAGAGCAACCCGTTGTGACGTCCGCTCGACACAAAAAATATCATGCCGATTCGGCATAGGGTAGGCGTTTACGGCATTAGACGTCGCGAGCCTGCATCGGAATAGTTGCGCCTTTTTTCGATGGCCAGAGCCGCATGGGCTCGGTCGCGAAAACCTTCTACGGGGGCATCCGCAGACCTGCCATCAAGAGCTTCCAACGGCTCAAGCCCGGGGGTTCTGGCGGATCTAACGCAGATGTCCCGGATTCACTTGAAGCAAGGGTAATAATATGAAGAAGGCAAAACTCAGCCTCGCCTGGCAGATCCTCATCGGTCTGGTACTGGGCATTGCATTAGGCGCGCTGCTCAACCACTTCAGTGCTGAAAAGGCCTGGTGGATCAGTAACGTCCTGCAACCGGCTGGTGACATCTTCATTCGCCTGATCAAGATGATCGTTATCCCGATCGTGATTTCGTCACTGGTCGTCGGTATCGCCGGAGTGGGCGACGCGAAGAAGCTGGGCCGTATCGGCCTCAAGACCATCCTGTATTTCGAGGTGGTGACTACCATCGCGATCGTCGTGGGCCTGCTGCTGGCCAACGTGTTCCACCCTGGAACCGGCATCGACATGAGCACCCTGGGTACCGTGGACATCTCGCAATACGAGAAGACCACCTCCGAGGTGTCCCATGACCACGCGTTCATCGCTACCATCCTGAATCTGATCCCGTCGAACATTTTCGCCGCCATCGCCCGTGGCGACATGCTGCCGATCATCTTCTTCTCGGTGTTCTTCGGCCTGGGCCTGTCGAGCCTGCCGGGTGAAACCCGCGAGCCGCTGGTGAAGATTTTCCAGGGCGTGTCGGAGACCATGTTCAAGGTCACCCACATGATCATGAACTACGCGCCGATCGGTGTGTTTGCCCTGATCGCCGTGACCGTCGCCAACTTCGGCTTCAGCTCGCTGCTGCCGCTGGCCAAGCTGGTGATTCTGGTTTACGTCGCCATCCTGTTCTTTGCCATTGGCGTACTGGGCCTGGTTGCCAAGCTGTTCGGCTTCTCGGTGTTCAAGCTGTTCCGTATCTTCAAGGATGAACTGGTACTGGCCTACTCCACTGCAAGCTCCGAGACCGTGCTGCCGCGCGTGATCGAGAAGATGGAAGCCTACGGCGCGCCGAAGGCCATCAGCAGCTTCGTGGTACCGACCGGCTACTCGTTCAACCTCGACGGTTCGACCCTGTACCAGAGCATCGCGGCCATCTTCATCGCCCAGCTGTACGGCATCGACCTGTCGATCAGCCAGCAGGTGATGCTGGTGCTGACCCTGATGGTTACCTCCAAGGGTATCGCCGGCGTGCCGGGCGTGTCCTTCGTTGTGCTGCTGGCCACCTTGGGCAGCGTGGGCATCCCGCTGGAAGGCCTGGCCTTCATCGCCGGTGTCGACCGCATCATGGACATGGCGCGTACTGCGCTGAACGTGATCGGCAATGCCCTGGCCGTGCTGGTCATCTCGCGCTGGGAAGGCATGTACGACGACGCCAAGGGCGCGCGCTACTGGAACTCGCTGCCGCACTGGCGCAGCAAGGAAGCCGCTGCCGGCAAGGCTGTTGCTGAGTAAGCGCACCCTTGCACCCCCACAAACCCCGACCCCAGCGTCGGGGTTTGTCGTTTCTGGACGGGGGCCGCTATCATTCGCCGCAACTTCTTCGGGGTATGACTGATGCTTAACGGCCTTTGGCTCGGCTTTTTCGTGGTGGCGGCGGTGTCCGCCATGGCCCAGTGGCTGGTGGGCGGCAATGCCGGGATCTTCGCGGCCATGGTGGAAAGCATCTTCGCCATGGCCAAGCTGTCGGTCGAGGTGATGGTGCTGCTGTTCGGTACCCTGACCCTGTGGCTGGGCTTCCTGCGCATTGCCGAGAAGGCGGGCATCGTCGACTGGCTGGCCAAGGTGCTGGGCCCGCTGTTTGCCCGCCTGATGCCCGAAGTGCCCCGCGGCCACCCTGCCCTGGGCCTGATTACCCTGAACTTCGCCGCCAATGCCCTGGGCCTGGATAACGCCGCCACGCCCATTGGCCTCAAGGCCATGCGCTCGCTGCAGGAGCTGAACCCCAGCACTACCACCGCCAGCAACGCGCAGATCCTGTTCCTGGTGCTCAACGCCTCGTCGCTGACCCTGCTGCCGGTGACCATCTTCATGTACCGCGCCCAGCAGGGCGCCATGGACCCGACCCTGGTATTCCTGCCCATCCTGCTGGCCACCAGCGCCTCCACCCTGGTGGGCCTGCTGTCGGTAGCGGTGATGCAGCGCCTGCGCCTGTGGGACCCAGTGGTGCTGGCCTACCTGATTCCCGGCGCGCTGCTGCTGGGCGCGTTCATGGCCATGCTGGCGGGCATGTCGGCGGCGGCGCTGGCCAGCCTGTCGTCGATCCTGGGCAACCTGACGCTGTTCGGCCTGATCATGCTGTTCCTGGTCATCGGCGCGCTGCGCAAGGTCAAGGTCTATGAAACCTTCGTGGAGGGCGCGAAGGAAGGCTTCGACGTGGCCAAGAACCTGCTGCCGTACCTCGTGGCCATGCTTTGCGCCATCGGCGTGCTGCGTGCGTCCGGTGCGCTGGAGTTCGGCCTCGACGGCATTCGCCATGTGGTGCAGTGGCTGGGCCTGGACACCCGTTTCGTCGACGCCCTGCCCACCGCCATGGTCAAGCCGTTTTCCGGCAGTGCCGCGCGCGCCATGCTGATCGAGACCATGCAGAGCAAGGGCGTGGACAGCTTCCCGGCGCTGGTGGCCGCCACCATCCAGGGCAGCACCGAGACTACCTTCTACGTGCTGGCCGTGTATTTCGGCGCCGTGGGCATTCAGCGTGCCCGCCACGCCGTGGGCTGCGCGCTGCTGGCGGAGTTCTCCGGCGTGGTGGCGGCCATTGCCGTGTGCTACTGGTTCTTCGGCGCCACCGCGGCCTGAGCCAGGCTCCATTCGATTACCTGGGCGCTGAGCCGGTCGCTGGCCAGGCCGAAGGCGGCCACCACCCTCGGCACTGCGGAGCCAGCCACCGGCTGGGTGACCTCGAAGCGGCGGCTGGCGATGATGCGCTGGCTGCGGCCATCCACCAGCCGTGCGTCCAGGCGCACGCGCACGCTGACGCCGCCCGCGGCGTATTCACTCTGGAACGCCTGCAACTGGCCACCCAGCTCGAAATCGGCCTGCACGGTGCTGTCGTCGTTGCTCAGGCCGCGCAGGCGGCCGTCGCTGATGAACGCGTCGAGCAGCCGGTTGCGCAACAGCACCGGCGCCGGGTCACTCCAGCGCGCGCCTTTGTAGCTGCTCACCACATCGCCCTGGGGCAGCACTGCGATGCGCGGGCTGTTCAGGGCATCACTGGCCTGGGGTTTGCCGATGCGCAGCGTCCAGGGCAGGCTGGGGCCGCCGTGGGGCGTGGTTACCGCCGTGGGCAGGCGGTAGACGTCGGCCGGCTCGGCCTTGGGCAGTATCGAACAGGCGGGCAGCAGCCCGATGGCCACGGCCAGCAGCACCCCACGAAGCACGCCACTCATGGTTCAAACTCCTTGTTCTGGTCGCGGCCCAGCAGGTAACCGCTGGGGTTGGCCTGCAGCCGTTGGGTGATGGCCTTGAGCGCAGTGAGGGTGTCGCGCAGTTCACGGATGGCCGGTGCCAGCTGGTTCAGGCCCTGCAGGCCGCCGTTGACGGCGTCGCGGTTGTTTACCAGCAGGGTATTGAGGGTGGCGGCGCTCTGCTGCAGCGACTGCATCGCCTGCTGCGCGCTGCCCATGGCCTGGCGGCCCTGCTGGTTGAGCAGGCCATTGGCGTTGTGCACCAGTTGGCCGGCCTGGTTCATGGTGCCCGCCGCCTGGCTGATCACCTGGCTGATCTGCTCGCGCTGGGCGGCGATGCTGCCGCTCACCTGTTCCACGTGCTCCAGGGTGGCGCTGAAGCGGTCGACGTTTTCCGTGGACAGCAGGCGGTTGGCGTTGGACAGCAGCTGGTTGACGCTGGCCATCAGGTCATTGCTGTTGGTCAGCAGGCGGGCGATGGGCGACGGCGAGGCGACGATTACCGGCAAGCCGCCCTTCTCGCCCTTCAGCGCCGGGCTTTGCGGGGTACCGCCGCTGAGCTGGATGATGGAGGTGCCGGTGATGCCGTTGAGCGCAAGCTTGGCCTGGGTGTCCTGCTTGACCGGGGTTTCGCCGGTCAGGCGGATCTGCGCCAGTACCCGGCGGGGGTCTTTGGGGTCCAGGCGCAGTTGGGTCACGTCGCCCACCTTGATGCCGCTATATTGCACCGAGCTGCCCCGCGACAGGCCGGTGACGGCTTCGTTGAACACCACTTCGTAGTCGTTGAACGCGCTGTCGACGCTGGATTTTGCCAGCCACAAGCCGAACAGCAAGGCGCCGACCACCACAAGAACGGTGAACAGGCCGATCAACACGTGATGGGCGCGGGTTTCCATGTCACACCTCGTTGTGCGTCGAAGCAGCCTGCCACGCTGCCCGGCCGCGAGGGCCGTGAAAGTATTCGTGAATCCAGGCGTCCGGCGTAGCAGCCACCTGGGCGATGGGCGCGGCCACCAGCACGCGTTTCTGCGACAGCACGGCCACCCGGTCGGTGATGGTGTAGAGGGTGTCCAGGTCGTGGGTGACCAGGAACACGCTCAGGCCCAGGGCGTCGCGCAGGGTGAGGATCAACTGGTCGAAAGCGGCGGCGCCGATGGGGTCAAGGCCGGCGGTGGGTTCGTCGAGGAACAGGATGTCCGGGTCCAGCGCCAGGGCCCGGGCCAGGGCAGCGCGCTTGATCATGCCGCCCGACAGCGATGCCGGGTACTTGTTGGCCGCCGACAGCGGCAGCCCGGCCAGCGCCAGTTTCACGCAAGCCAGGTGCTCGGCGTCGGCGCGGCTCAGGCCGGCGTGCTCTATCAACGGCAGGGCGACGTTCTCGGTCACGGTCAGCGAGGAGAACAGCGCGCCCTTCTGGAACAGTACGCCGAAGCGCCGTTCCACCTGGGAACGGCCCTGGTCGTCGAGCATGCCCAGGTCCTGGCCCAGCACCTGGATGTTGCCTTCGTCGGGGCGGCGCAGGCCGACGATGCTGCGCAACAGCACCGACTTGCCGCTGCCCGAACCACCCACCACGGCCAGGATCTCGCCACGGTTGAGGTCCAGGTCCAGCTGTTCGTGCACCACCTGGCGGCCGAAGCGGTTGCACAGGCCGCGCACCTTGATGACCGGAATGTGGGGCGCTGCTACGGTCCAGTTCACCAGCGTATCTCCATGAAAAACAGCGCGGCCACGGCGTCCAGCACAATCACCACGAAAATCGACTGCACCACGCTGGAAGTGGTGTGCGCCCCTACCGATTCGGCGCTGCCGCTGACCTTGAAGCCTTCCAGGCAGCCAATGGCGGCGATGATGAAGGCGAACACCGGGGCTTTCACCAGGCCCACCAGGAAGTGTTGCACGCTGATGTCGGCCTGTAGCTTGGACAGGAACATGGCCGGGGAGATCCCCAGCGACAGCGCGCACACCACCCCGCCGCCAATGATGCCGCACAGCATGGCCAGGAAGGTCAGCGCCGGCAGTGCCACCAGCAGGGCCAGCACGCGGGGTACTACCAACAGCTCCATGGGGTCCAACCCCAGGGTGCGGATGGCGTCGATTTCCTCGTTGGCTTTCATCGAACCGATCTGCGCGGTAAAGGCGCTGGCAGTGCGGCCCGCCATGAGGATGGCGGTCAGCAGCACGCCGAATTCGCGCAGGAACGAGAAGGCCACCAGGTTGACGGTGAAGATGCTGGCGCCGAAGTTGGCAAGAATGGTGGCGCCGAGGAACGCCACCACGGCGCCGACCAGGAAGGTCAGCAGGGCGACGATGGGCGCGGCGTCCAGGCCGGTCTGTTCAATGTGCGCGACCACCGCGGTGGTGCGCCAGCGGCGCGGGCGCAGCAGGCAGCGGGCCAGGGTTTCGAGGATCAGGCCGATGAAGCCCAGCAGCTGCAGGGTGTCCTGCCACACGGTGTACACCGCGGTGCCGATGCGGCTGAGCAACTGCACGGTAATGTTGCGTTCGGGCTCTTTGGCCGGTTCGCAGAAGTCCTGCATCGAGCGGTACACCGTCTGCAGCAGGGCGCGGCTGGCGCCCGGCAGGTGCACGGCAGTTTCGGCCAGGCTGCCGAGGCGCTCGGCGCCCAACAGCTCCACCAGCAGCGAGGCGCCGGCAGTGTCGATGGCACCCAGCTGGTCGAGGTTGATGGGGGTGCTGGCGTCGTATTGGTCGGCCAGCTGGCGGGTCAGCTGGCGCAGGCGCGCATAGTGGGGAAGCGTCCAGTCACCGCTGATGCGCAGGCGCGGTGGCTGCGTGCTGGTGTCCAGTAAGGCTTGGCCGCCGGCTGCGAGAGTAGTCATGCACACGAGCGTAGCAGCTGCCGCCAGGCTGCGTCATCGGCGCTCGCGGTTTGCCAGGTAGTTCGCGGCGTCTGGGACGCGGCCTGCGGCCGCTGCTACAGGGCGCGGGCCGGGTTGTCGTCGGTGACCTTGAAGCGCAGCACGCCGATCATCTGCCCGTCTTCGGTGAGGATCTGTACCTGCCATTTGCCCACCGGGTTGGCCGGCAGGTTCATCTTGTGGGTCCAGGCGCGGTAGCCTTCGTCGCGGCCGCCGTGGATGTCCAGCGCGATGCGGTCGACTTCCTTGCCGTTGAATTTCCACACGTGGTAGATGCGCTCCTCCAGCCCGCGCGGGGCGTTGACGGCGGTGTAGGCGTACAGGCCGTTGGCGCGCACCTGGCTGGCCGACACGTTCTTGATGCTGTCGCCGTGGGTGCGGTTGGCGTTGTCCATTTCCAGGGTTACCGCCGACTCGGTCATCCACAGCGTGGCCGGCGGCACCCACGAGCGCATCATCCAGCCGCAGCCGCCCACCGCCAGGGTCGCCAGCACCAGCGCCAGGGCCCGTCGCCAGTGGTTGATGGGGAAACTGGCGGCAAGGCTGGGGAACGACAGCAGCATGGCCGTGCCCAGCGCCCACTCGTAGCTTTGCGAGGTGGTGAGGTGCAGGATGATCGGCAATGCGGTCAGCATCGAGGCGAACAGCGTCAGCGTGTGCATGGCCAGGAACAGCCAGCGCCGCGGCGCCACGAACTTGTAGTACAGCGGGTCGGTGATCGACGCCAGGCCCGCAAGCGTCAGCAGGCCGGTGAACACCAACTGGCCGCTGTTCCAGGTTGTAGTCGTGTAGAAGAACGGCAGTACGAAAAACAGGCTTTCCTGATGGATCATCTGCGTGGCGTAGCGCAGCAGCGGCTCGGGGATCTCGCGCTTGAAGCGCCGGCTGAACCAGCGCGTGGCGCTTTGCTCGACCATCAGCCACACCCAGCTCACCAGCATCAGCACGGCGATCCAGCTGGCCAGCTTGGCCTGGCGGTCCACCAGGATGAAGCTGCCGATGCCCGTGATGAAGCCGCCCAGGGCGATCACCCCGGGGTAGCGCTTGATGAGTTCGATGATGCGCAGGATCAGTAAGGGCATTTCGGCGGTCTTGGCAGGTGCTGGAAAAAACGCCGCCAAGGATACCCCCTTGCCTCCCCGAATGCGCGACTAGTGGCGTTTGTGCCGCAACGCGCCCCACCCCAGCAGGCCCAGGCCGCACAATACCAATACGACAACGCCCAGGCTGTAGAGTTGGTCGTAGCTGAGCAGCGGCTGCTCGATGCGTACGTACCCCGGGCCCTTGAACACTTGGCGCATGGCGGCGTCGGCCTGGGCCAGGGTGACCTTGCGCAGGTCGCGGGTGGGGTCTTCGAAGCGGCCCTTGTCGTAGGTGGGCAGGGCGTTCCAGTAGAAGTCGGCGAGCTGGCTATTGCCCTGCACCGTCCAGCCCTGCCGCGAGATGGTGGCCTGGCGCAGGCGTTCGAAGGTGGCGGCATCGAGGCCATCCTTCTTCAGCCGGGCAATCATCTCGGCGACCCGTTGCCGCGCCTGATCGACGTCGGCGCGGTCAAGGTCAGCATTCAGGCTCAGCAGGCCGGTGTCACCGAAGGCCTCGCGCTGGCTCCACGGGCCGTAGGACAGTTCGTGATCAAGCCGCAGTTCCTTGTACAGCGCCCATTCCATGTACACCTGCACCAGGTCCAGGGCGGCATCGGGCACGTCATCGTTCAGTTCAGGCTCGGGGAAGAACCAGTGCAGCTTGGCGCCATCGCCCAGCCAGCCGAGGCTGAGGGTGCGCTCCTGGGCGGCGCTGTGCAGGGTGACGGGGATGTCCGGATGCTCGGTGGGCTTGACCGCATCCAGGCTCGCCCAGGTGCGCTCAAGGTAGGCCGGCAGCACCTTGTCCAGGCCGCCGACCACGATCAGGGTCATGTTGTTGGGCGCGTACCAGTTCTTGCGCACCGCCTCCACCTGGGCCAGGGTCATGTCGCGCACCGGCGAGCGTTCGGTGCATTTCAGGCCCAGCTCCATGGCCAGTTGGTCGCTGGCGGCATGGCCCACGCCCTGCTTGTCCAGCCAGCGTTGCAGGTGTGAATAATGGCCGCCGTCCTCGCGCTCGACGATGCGCCGCGATATATCCAGGGCCTTTTCATCGATGACAGTTTTGGTGACCACTTCCAGCAACAGGTCCAGCACCTTGCGTTGGTTGGCGGCGGGCGCCTCGATCACGAAGGTGGTGTCGTTGTCGCTGGTAAAGGCGTTCCACTCGCCGCCAAGCGCCTGCATGCGCTCTTCCAGGCCGCCCTCGCCGCTGCCGTCGATGCCGCTGAACAGCAGGTGTTCCAGCAGGTGCGGCAGCTCGCGCTCGTTGCAGGCGAAATCGTCGAAGCCCACGCCCACCACCAGGCGGATGGCCACGTGGTTGCGGTCATCTCCGGGCTTCATCAACACCTGCAGGCCATTGGGCAGCAGGTAGCCTTCTACCTTATAGCGATCCAGGGCCTGGCTTTGGGTGCAGCTGAACAAAAGGCAAAGCAACAGCAGACAACGCATGGGAAGCTTCCTGCGGGAACCGGCTCAGACTGTGAAACAGACTGCCGGGGGCAGCGGACGTTCAAGGCGAATGCGCATCGTCGGGAACAGCATCGGTTTGCAGGGCTCCGGTATCAATATGTTCCAGCACCACATAGGCGCTGCCGCAGAACAGCGAATTCAGCCGTTTCATGTCGGCGATCAGCTCCAGGTGCAGCGAGCTGGTTTCAATGCTTTGTACCACTTTACGTTGCAGGCGGCTCACATGGGCGTGGGCCAGGCGACGTTCCTGGGCACGGAAACGGCGTTTTTCGCGCAGCAGCTGGCGCGCGCTTTCCGGGTCGCCGCTGAGGAACACCGACAGCCCCAGGCGCAGGTTGGCCATGAGCTGGTTGTGCAGCCCGGCCAGTTCTTCCAGGCCGACGTCGGAAAACTCGCGGCGCTGCGCGGTCTTCTGCTGCTGGATCTTGCGCAGCATGCGTTCGATCAGGTCGCTGGCCAGCTTGAGGTTGATGGCAAGCTCGATGATTTCCGCCCAGCGCCGGCTGTCCTGCTCGCTGAGGTCTTCGCGGGGCATCTGCGCCAGGTACAGCTTGATGGCGCTGTACAGCACTTCCACGTCTTCGCCCTGGCTGCGCACCGCCTGGGTCACGGCCGTCTGGCTGCCGCGCAGCACGTTGAGCGCAGCGCCAAGCATGTTCTCCACCAGGTCGCCGATGCGCAGGGTCTCGCGCACGGCGTTGGCCAGGGCCAGGCTTGGGGTTTCCAGAGCGGTGAGGTCCAGGTGGCGGGGCTTGGCGGCGCCATTGGCGTCTTCACGCTCGGGCAGCAACCAGGTGCACAGCCGCGACATGGGCCCGACGGTGCCCAGCATCAGTAGGCAGCGCACGGTGTTGTAGAGCAGGTGGAAGCCGATGACCAGGCTGGTGGGGTCGTAGGTCAGGGTATCCATCCAGCGCGCCAGCGGTTCCAGCACCGGCACAATCAGCAGCAGGCCGATCAGTTTGTACAGCAGGCTGCCCAACGCTACCTGGCGCCCCGGCGTGTTCTGCATGCTGGTGGAAAGGAAGGCCAGCATGCCGCTGCCGATGTTGGCGCCAATCACCAGGCCGATGGCCACCGGCAGGCTGATCACCCCGGCTTCGGCCAGGGTGGCGGTAAGCAGCACCGCTGCCAGGCTGGAGTAGGAGATCATGGCGAACAGCGCGCCGACGATGGCGTCGAGCAGGATGTCGCCCGTCAGCGAAGCGAACAGCACCTTCACGCCCTGGGCGTGGGTGATGGGCGTGGCGGCTTCGACAATCAGCTGCAGGGCCAGCACGATAAGGCCCAGGCCAATGCCCACGCGGCCCATCTGCCCTACGCGGGTCTGTTTGCGCGAGAGGAAGAAGATCACCCCAAGGAAGATCAGCAACGGTGACAGCCACGACAGGTCGAAGGTCAGCACCCGCGACATCAGCGCGGTACCGACGTCGGCGCCCAGCATGATCGCCAGCGCAGGCGTCAGCGTCATCAGGCCCTGGCCGACGAACGAGGTGGTGAGCATGGCGGTGGCGTTGCTGCTCTGCACCACGGCGGTCACCAGGATGCCGGCGATGAACGCCAGCGGTCGCTTGGACATATTCTGGCTCAACAGGCGGCGCAGGTTTGAACCGTACACGCGCAGGATGCCCGTACGCACAATGTGCGTGCCCCAGATCAGCAGTGCCACTGCCGAAAGCAGATTGAGCAGGGTCAGCATAAAAAAGGCCCCCTGTGGAAGGCCCCCGAACACGGGGGTAGATGAATGTGCGACAGCGTCACTATTGGTAAAAAACTTTTATGTGGCGCTTGTTTAAGCTGTAGTCGGCCCTGGGCCGTAGCGCCAGCATCGCACAAGAAATGCTGCGCTGAAACAAAACTGTAACATTTGCCTCGGTACCCGGCGTTCAAACGAAAAAGGGGCCGATCACGGCCCCTTTCGCTCGCAGCGTCCTGGGTTACTGACCCGGAACGTCCTTGCGAAGTTTCACCGGCTCGCTCTGTTTCTTCTTGCGGGCCATGGCCGTGCGCATCTTGATGTTGATGGCTTCCACCGCCAGCGAGAACGCCATGGCGAAGTACACGTAGCCCTTGGGAATGTGCACGTCGAACGCTTCGGCAATCAGCACGATGCCCACCACCAGCAGGAACGACAGCGCCAGCATTTTAAGCGACGGGTGCTTGTCGATGAAGTTGCTGATGGTGCCCGAGGCCAGCATCATCACCAGCACGGCCACAATGATCGCGGCAACCATCACCGGCACGTTGGAAACCATGCCCACGGCGGTGATCACCGAGTCCAGCGAGAACACGATGTCGATGATGGCGATCTGAATGATGGTGTACAGGAAGTTGCCACCCTTGCCTTTCGGCTCATCGTTCTCCTCGTCCTCGCCTTCCAGGCCGTGGTACATCTCCTGCGAGCTTTTCCACAGCAGGAACAGGCCGCCGAAGAACAGGATCAGGTCGCGGCCGGAAATGCCCTGGCCGAACACTTCGAACAGGTCGGACGTCAGGCGCATCACCCAGGTGATGGACAACAGCAGCAGGATGCGCGTGATCATGGCCAGCGCCAGGCCAAAGATGCGCGTGCGCTGCTGCATGTGCTTGGGCATGCGGCTGACCAGGATCGAGATCATGATGATGTTGTCGATGCCCAGCACGATCTCGAGCGCGGTAAGCGTTAAAAAGGCAACCCAGAGTTCCGGGTTGGTCAGCCATTCCATGTTTTTTCCTTCGAGCGTTATGAGGCGCACCGTGCAGTGCGGTGCGCCTTCGGTAGGTAAATCTTAGACGATGCGGCTGCCAAACAACGGGAATGTACCCAGCAGCAGCGCGGCGAGCATTATGCACAGGCATACCAGCACTGCCCACTTGAGGGTGAAGCGCTGGTGGTCACCGAATTCTATGCCTGCCAGGGCCACCAGCAGGTAGGTGGAGGGTACCAGCGGGCTCAGCAAATGCACGGGTTGGCCGACGATCGAGGCCCTGGCCATGTCCACCGCGCTGATGCCGTAATGGCTGGCTGCTTCGGCCAAAACCGGTAACACCCCGTAATAAAATGCATCGTTGGACATGAAGAAGGTGAAGGGCATGCTCACCAGTGCGGTGATTACCGCAAGGTACGGCCCCAACGCGTCGGGAATCACCGCCAGCAGGCTTTTCGACATGGCGTCGACCATGCCGGTACCGCTGAGGATGCCGGTAAAGATGCCCGCGGCGAAAATTAGCCCCACCACCGCCAGCACGCTGCCGCTGTGGGCGGCGATGCGGTCTTTCTGCATCTGCAGGCATGGGTAGTTGACGATCATGGCGATGCTGAAGGCAATCATGAACAGCACCGGCAGTGGCAGCAGGCCAGCGATCAGCGCGGCCATCAGGGCCAGGGTCAGCGCGCCGTTGAACCACAACAGTTTTGGCCGGCGGGCGTCGGGGTATTGCGAGACGCTGATGTCGCCGTGGTCGGGCTCATCGCCCGGCAGGTGCAGCTCACCCAGGCGCGCGCGCTCTTTCTTGCCGTAGCCGTAGGCGATGGCCAGGATAGCCAGCACGCCGGCGAGCATCGCCGGGATCATCGGCACGAAAATGGCCGAGGGGTCTACGTGCAGGGCGCTGGCGGCGCGGGCGGTGGGGCCGCCCCAGGGCGTCATGTTCATCACCCCGCCGGCCAGGATGATCAGCCCTGCCATGATCCGCGGGCTCATGCCCAGGCGGCTGTATAGCGGGAGCATGGCGGCCACGCAGATCATGTAGGTGGTGGCGCCGTCGCCGTCCAGCGACACCACCAGTGCCAGCACCGCAGTGCCTACCGACACCTTCAGCGGGTCACCCTTTACCAGTTTGAGGATCTTGCGCACGGCCGGGTCGAACAGGCCGGAGTCGATCATCAGGGCGAAGTACAGGATCGCGAACATCAGCATCACGCCGGTGGGCGCGAGCTTGGTGATGCCTTCGAGCATCATCGGCCCGATTTTCGGCCCGAAGCCGCCGAACACCGCAAACAGGATGGGGATGATGATCAGCGCGATCAGCGCGGACAGGCGTTTGGTCATGATCAGGCACATGAACGTGATGACCATGGCGAAGCCAAGGAAAGTCAGCATGGGTGGTACTCCAGGCAGGTATCAGCGCAGGGCTTGGGGGCGTTGGAGTACGGGCGGACGGACAGCGTGGGGGCGGGGCATGCAGGACATCAGGATCACCATTGTTGTTTTTGATAGCGCCGGTCTGTGCCGGTGGTGATGGCGATGCTAGTAGTTGAAGCTTTCGGCAACCTTTCGAGGTTGTCATGGATGTGGGAGCTGGCTTGCCAGCGAGCTGTTTGGGCGAAAAACTCCCGGGGCAGCCACCACCCCCCAGGGCGGGGCG
>NZ_JBWCAM010000001.1:0-13273 GCF_056175065.1 Pseudomonas sp. JC1203 | reverse complement strand
TGGAGGTGGGAGCGGGCGTGCCAGCGAGCTTTGAGGCCTAAATGCTCGCTGGCAAGCCAGCTCCCACAGGTCAGGGCAGTATCAGGCCGCCGGCCGCCTTGTGCAGGGTGCGCAGGTGGTCGGCCACCACCTTGATGTTCGCCTCGGTGGCGGCAATCTCGGCGCCGCGCTTGGGCTCAAGCAGTGCCCGCACTTCCTTGTCCAGGTCCACGCTCAGGGTCTGCAGCTGTTTCTGGCGCTCGGCGCTTTCCGATTCCAGGCGCTTGAACTCGGCTTTTTGCGGCAGGCCGTAGCCGCCGCTGTCCAGCAGTTCCGCCGGGCGGCTGAGGAAGCCGCTGTTGGCGAGCATGGCTTGCAGGGTCTTGTTGGCGTTCACCAGGCTGGCGTCGTTGGCGGCACGGCCGTTCAGGTAGCGCTGTTTCACCTCGTCCTGGGCCAGCAGCAATTGCCGGCGCAGGCTGGCCTGTTCCAGCAGCAGCAAGGCGGCGCTGGTGCGCAGGTCGGCCTTGGCGAACCATGGCTCGCGCTGCTTGGGCTCAAGGCTCATCCAGTCCTCGACCTTGTCCTGGGGAATGGGCAACTGTTGCTTCAGGATGTCGAACATCGCCTGGTAGCGGTCGCGGTAGGAGTCGAAGCGGTAGCCCAGGCGCAGGGCTTCGCGCGGGTCCTTCAACACGCTGGTGTCGGCGATGCCGCGGGCTTCCATCACTTGCAGCAGGCCATTGGGCACGATGCTGTCGAGGTCGTCGAACTTGGCGTTGTGAGTGCCGGCGCGCAGCAGTTTCAAGGTTTCCACCGCGCAGTTATTGGACACGAAGTAATAGTTGCCGTCGTAGCTCCAGTGCATCTCGGCGGCGTGGCGCACCAGCGACTCGATCTCGTTGCGGGTGAGCTTCAACGGCACCGAGGCCAGGCTGCGCAGCTCGGTCTTGGTGTATTCGTCGATCACCTGCCCCAGGGGCAACACGAACAACCGCGATGGGTAGCCGCCGGTGAGGCCGCTCCAGGTGGACAGTTGCACGTCATTGACGAAGGCGCGGTACGACAGCACCAGGCTGCGGTCCAGGTCCAGGCGGCAGTCCGGGCCACGCGGGCGGCCGGGGGCGCAGATCACCAGGCGGATCATGCTGTGGCCCCAGCGGCTTACCCAGTTCTGGTTGGCTTCAGCCAGCAGGTAGTCCACCTCGTACACGCGCTCGGGGTCGATGCTGCCCAAGGGCGTGCGGCCGAAGTCGTTGCCGGCGTTGAGGAACGGCAGCGCAGCCTGGCATGGGGTGGCGTTGGCCGGGCCCCAGCCGAAGTGATTCTTGTAGTACTCGTAAAGCTCCGGGCGACGGCAGCCGTATTCGGGGTCCAGCAGGAAGTACTCCATGTTCACCGCCACGAATTCGAGCGGGTTGGTGACTTCATAGATGTCTGGGCTGCGCACGATCTGGCGGTTGGGATCGTCGCGCTCGCCACGCTTGCCTACCGATTGTGGCCAGCCGGCAAGGTCCAGCAGGCGTGGGTCGTCGCTGAGGGTGAAGCGGCGGTCGGTCTGGCCACGGCATTCGCTGGGCAGGCCCACCTGGCCAAGGCTTGCGCTGTAGCGCTGGCAGCGGTTGAACAGAATGCGGTCGGACTCGGGCCACAGGCGGGCGCGGTCGTAGATGTGGGTAAGCTCGTGCAGCACGGTGGCCAGCAGCTCTTCACGCACGGTGCCGTGGGGGCGGTGAGTCTGGGTGGTGGCTGCGGTGCCATCGACCAGGCTGGGCAGCAGCTTGACGTTGAGGTCCAGGCTTGAGACTGCCGCGGCTTGCCCGTAGGCGTTGTCGGGCATGTGCGCCGACCAGTCGACGTCGATGCGCCGGTCCAGCCGCTGCACGAAGCTGGGCGGCAGGTCACGCATCGCTTCATCAAGCAACGCCTGGCTGGCCTGCTGTTGTTGCGCTGTCAGCCCTTCGGTCTGCAAGTGCAACTGCAAGGCGGCCTGCGCGCCCGTGCCAGTGAGCAACAGGGCGCAGGTCAGCAGCCAGGCGTTGAGGCACTTCACAGTGCGAGGATGGCCTGTGCGAGTTCCTGGTCGCTGGCGTCCTTGGCTTCCGGCACCTGGGCGCGCACGGCTACCAGCGCGGCTTCCAGCTGGGCACCACGGATGGTGCCGTTGCTGGCCACGTAGCTGGCGGCGTCGTCCTGGGCGTCGCGCACCACTTTCGAGTCACGGATCGAGGTGGTGGTGTCGGAGGTGAAGTTGATGGTGCGGTTGGAGGCACGCACGATCATGTTGCTGGTTTGCTGCAGGGTGTGCGCCGAAGCCACATCAGCCAGCAACAGCAGGCCCAGGGTGGCGGCAATCAACGGGGTACGCATGGGGGTGTCTCCAAGGACAGGGAGTAATTATTGGACGAGAATTGCCTGCGCCAGTTCAAGGTCGCTGGCATGCAAGCCAGCATGGTGCTGGCGCAGGTAACTGAGCGCTGATTCCAGCCGCGCGCCGGCGAGCTGGCCGTCGGTGGCGACGTAGGCCGCCGCGTCGTCCTGGGCGGCGCGCACCAGCTTGCGGTCGAACGGCGCGGTGGTCACCTGGCTGGTGATGTAGCCGCTGGCGACCACGCCCTGGGTGGTGGTGTCGAAGGCCAGCGCCTGGCACGACCAGGCGCTGGCGATCAGCGATGCAAGAGCAAGGAAGCGGGGAAACGTAACACGCATAAGTCTTGAAACTACCTGACTAACACTCGATCAGATGGCAACGATGGCCTGGGCCAGTTGCGCGTCAGTGGCCTGCAGCGCCGGGTTCTGCTGGCGAATGTAGGCGAACGCGCATTCCAGGCGCGCACCGCGCACGGTGCCTTGGCTGGCGACGAAGCTGGCGGCGTCGTCACGGGCTTCCAGCACGACTTTCTTGTCGCGCAGCGAAGCGGTGGCGTCGGAGGTGGCGTCGCTGGTGGCCTTGGTGGCGCCCACGATTGCGTCGGTAGTGACGATGAAGCTGGAGGCATGAGCGCCGCAGGACAGAGCCAGCAGCAACGAGGCGCCAAGCAGACGGGAACGGAACATGGTCAATCTCCTGAGCGGACAAGGGCAAAAGTGCAACACTTTACATCAGACGCACGTTGTACCGGCCGCGTTACGTCGCGGGTTCACGCGCATGTCAGACAATTGTTGCCGATTTAGTTCAGTACGTGGGGATCTGAAACAGGAAGTTTCATAAAATCTGAACTGTAATGGTTAGCTTGAGAAAATATAAAACTGTACCTGTAGTCGCTGCCGCCAGGCTGCGCTGGCCCTCCCCCACGCTGGAGATCTCTCGTGTTTGCAAAGCCCAGCGCAGCCTTCGGCAGCGGCTACCGGCGCCAGAAACGACAAAGCCCGTCACTGTTGCCAGTGACGGGCTTCGATCGAATTCAGGTTGCTGGCGAAAATGGGCCAGCGGGGTGTTGCATCAACGCCAGAAAGGCTTGCTCAGCTCTTCGCAACGCTGTGCTTCGCTGATACCAGCGTCGGCCAGCAGGCGGGCGTCCAGACGGGCCAGTTGATGGCGGCTGGCGATGCGGCGCTGCCACAGCATCAGGTTGCTGATAACGCGCAGTGGGAACGAAGTGCGGGTTTCTTCGGAGCTGTTCTGGAAAAGCAGGTCGGAACTGAGTGTACGTTCCATGGTTGACATCCTTCCGCTTGTGGCGGGCTTGGCTAGTTGGTTTCTACTGGTGCCTATGATCCTCCTGCGCAGTCAATAAATGCAGGCACAGTTCATTTGTATTGTGAGGGTTCAGTTAACTGTTTAAGGGCACTGTTTGACCCAAAATCAGGCAAACTGTATCGGTCAGCACCTGAATGGTGCATTTTTGATCGATTTCGAGGTTTTAGCGGGGGCAAAGGCAGGGTTTTTACCGGTACAGCAGTACAGATTTAGAAAGTATCTTTGAACAGTTGGGCAGCTGGTGCGCCATTGCCTTGCATCAGCTGCCAACTGTGTTGCCTTACACGGCCAGCATGCGCCCGGTTTCTTCCAGGTTGCTGTGCCATTGCAGTGCGTCACGCAGAATGTGCGGGGTGTGGCCGCCACGGGCACAGGCCGCTTCGAAGTACTCGTTCAGCGCGGCTCGGTAGCTTGGGTGCACGCAGTTGTCGATGATCACCCGGGCGCGCTCGCGCGGTGCCAGGCCACGCAGGTCGGCAAGGCCCACCTCGGTGACAAGGATGTCCACGTCATGCTCGGTGTGGTCGACGTGGCTGACCATGGGCACCACGCTGGAAATGGCGCCGCCCTTGGCAATCGACTTGGTGACGAAGATGGCCAGGTGGGCGTTGCGGGCGAAGTCACCCGAGCCGCCGATGCCGTTCATCATCTTGGTGCCGCACACATGGGTGGAGTTGACGTTGCCGTACAGGTCGAACTCCAGCGCCGTGTTGATACCGATGATGCCCAGGCGGCGAATCACTTCCGGGTGGTTGGAAATTTCCTGCGGGCGCAGCACCAGGCGCGACTTGTAGCGGTTGAAGTCGCTGAACACCTCGGCGTGCTTCTTGGCCGACAGGGTCATGGAGCTGCCCGAGGCGAAGTCCAGCTTGCCGGCATCGAACAGGTCGAAGGTCGAGTCCTGCAGTACTTCGGAGTACATGGTCAGGTTTTCGAACGGCGAATCCACCAGGCCGCACATCACGGCGTTGGCGATGGTACCGATGCCTGCCTGCAGCGGCATCAGGCTGTTGGTCAGGCGGCCTTCGGCCACTTCGCTCTTGAAGAACGCCACCAGGTGGTCGGCGATGGCCTGGGTCTCGTCGTCTGGCGGCAGTACGGTGGACGGCGAGTCGGGCTGGTTGCTGACAACGATGCCGACGATCTTCGCCGGGTCGATCTTCACCGCGCCGCTGCCGATGCGGCTGTCAGCCTTCAATACTGGAATAGGCAGGCGGGTTGGGCGGTAGCTGGGGATATAGACGTCGTGCAGGCCTTCGAGCTCCAGTGGCTGCGACAGGTTGATCTCGATGATCACTTCCTTGGCCAGGATGGCGAAGCTGGCGGAGTTGCCCACGGAGGTGCTGAGCACCAGGTGGCCATCTTCGGTGATGGCCACGCACTCGATCACGGCCAGGTCCACCGCCTTGATCTGGCGGTTGCGCAGCTGCTCGACGGTGTCGGACAGGTGCTGGTCGATGAACATCACCTTGCCGTCGTTGATGGCCTTGCGCAGGGTGCTGTCGACCTGGAACGGCATGCGCCGGGCCAGCACGCCGGCCTCGGTCAGCTGCTTGTCGAGGTCGTTGCCCAGGCTGGCGCCGGTCATCAAGGTGATTTGCAGCGGTGTCTGCCTGGCGCGCTCGGCCAGTGCGTGGGGCACCGCCTTCGCTTCGCCTGCGCGGGTAAAGCCGCTCATGCCGACGGTCATGCCGTCCTTGATCAGGGCAGCGGCATCAGCCGCACTCATCACCTTGCTCTGCAAGGCGTCCAAGCGGATACGGTCACGGTACATGTTTTGTTATCTCGGGTAGCGGAGCTGTGCGCAGTCTAGTGATTTGAAAAAAATTCGTCCCACGACTTAGGTCGTAAAGCCGGGCGGCCAGGGGCGTTTCTAAGACCAAGGTATATCGACAATAAAAAACCCCAGCCTAACCAGCGCCGGGGTTTTGGGTATTGCCGTGGATCAAGCCGTCATTCGACAGCCTTGACCATGTCCTCGATGACTTTCTTCGCGTCACCGAACACCATCATGGTCTTGTCCAGGTAGAACAGTTCGTTGTCCAGGCCGGCGTAGCCGCTGGCCATCGAGCGCTTGTTGACGATGATGGTCTTGGCCTTGAAGGCCTCCAGGATCGGCATGCCAGCGATAGGCGACTTCGGATCGTTCTTGGCCGCAGGGTTGACCACGTCGTTGGCACCCAGCACCAGCACCACGTCGGCCTGGCCGAACTCGGAGTTGATGTCGTCCATCTCGAACACCTGGTCGTACGGCACTTCGGCCTCGGCCAGCAGTACGTTCATGTGGCCAGGCATACGGCCGGCAACCGGGTGGATCGCGTACTTCACGGTCACGCCGTTGTGGGTCAGCTTCTCGGTCAGCTCTTTCAGCGCGTGCTGGGCACGGGCCACTGCCAGGCCGTAACCGGGGACGATGATCACGGTGTCGGCGTTGGTCAGCAGGAAGGTAGCGTCGTCAGCCGAACCGGACTTCACCGGACGGGCTTCTTTCGAGCCAGCCGGGCCGCCAACGTCGGTCGCGCCGCCGAAGCCGCCGCCGATCACGTTGAAGAACGAGCGGTTCATGGCCTTGCACATGATGTACGACAGGATCGCACCCGACGAACCCACCAGGGAGCCGGCGATGATCAGCATCGAGTTGTTCAGCGAGAAGCCGATACCGGCCGCCGCCCAGCCCGAATAGCTGTTGAGCATCGACACAACCACCGGCATGTCGGCGCCGCCGATCGGGATGATGATCAGCACGCCCATCACGAAGGCCAGGGCCAGCATCAGGGCGAAGGCGCCGTAGCTGCCGGTGAACATGAAGGTCAGGCCCAGGGCCAGGGTGGCCAGGCCCAGTACCAGGTTCAGCTTGTGCTGGCCGGCGAACTGTACCGGTGCGCCCTGGAACAGGCGGAACTTGTATTTGCCCGACAGCTTGCCGAAGGCAATGACCGAACCGGAGAAGGTGATGGCACCGATCGCCGCGCCCAGGAACAGCTCCAGGCGGTTGCCGGTAGGAATGGCGTCGCCCAGGGCCGGGACGATACCCAGCGACTGTGGCTCGACCACGGCGGCAATGGCGATGAACACCGCGGCCAGACCGATCATGCTGTGCATGAAGGCGACCAGCTCAGGCATCTTGGTCATTTCCACGCGCTTGGCCATGATCGAACCGGCGGTGCCGCCAACCAGCAGGCCGACGATCACGTAGGCGATGCCGCCGGTGGCCAGTTCGGAACCCAGCTTGTAGATCAGGCCTACGGTGGTCAGCACGGCCAGAGTCATGCCCAGCATGCCGAACAGGTTGCCGCGACGCGAAGTGGTCGGGTGCGACAGACCCTTGAGTGCCTGGATAAAGCAGATCGAGGCTACAAGGTACAGAAGAGTGACGAGGTTCATGCTCATGTTACTTTTTCACCTCGGCGGACGCTTTTGGCGCCTTCTTCTTGAACATTTCCAGCATGCGGCGCGTCACCAGGAAGCCACCGAATACGTTCACCGCGGCCAGGGCCACGGCCAGGGTGCCCATGATTTTGCCCAGCGGGGTCACGGTCAGGGCGGCGGCCAGCATGGCGCCGACGATGACGATGGCCGAGATGGCGTTGGTAACGGCCATCAGCGGGGTGTGCAGGGCAGGTGTGACGTTCCAGACCACGTGGTAGCCGACGTAGATCGCCAGCACGAAGATGATCAGGTTATAGACGCCGTGGGAGATCAGCATGTCTTCCATTGTTATTGTCCTCAGCCGTTCTTGCGGATGACTTGGCCGTCGCGGCACATCAGGCACGCAGCGACGATGTCGTCTTCAAGGTTGATCGTGAACTGGCCGTCCTTGTCGAACACCAGCTTCATGAAGTCCAGCAGGTTGCGTGCGTACAGCGCCGAGGCGTCGGCACCGACCATCGCGGCCAGGTTGGTTGGCCCGCAGATGATCACGCCGTTCTCGACCACTACCTGGTCGGCCACGGTCAGCGGGCAGTTGCCGCCTTGTGCGGCAGCCAGGTCAATGACCACCGAGCCTGGTTTCATCTGCGCGACGGTTTCGGCGCTCAGCAGGGTCGGCGCCTTGCGGCCCGGGATCAGCGCGGTGGTGATGACGATGTCGGAGGCCTTGGCGCGTTCGTGAACGGCCTGGGCCTGGCGCTGCATCCAGCTGGCTGGCATGGGGCGGGCGTAACCGCCGACGCCTTCGGCGCATTCGCGTTCTTCGTCAGTCTCGTACGGCACATCGATGAACTTGGCGCCCAACGACTCGATCTGCTCCTTCACCGCCGGACGCACGTCCGAAGCCTCGATCACCGCGCCCAGGCGCTTGGCCGTGGCGATGGCCTGCAGGCCGGCAACACCGGCGCCCAGAATCAGCACGCGGGCAGCCTTTACGGTGCCGGCGGCGGTCATCAGCATGGGCATGAAGCGCGGGTAGTGATGGGCGGCCAGCAGCACGGCTTTATAGCCGGCGATGTTGGCCTGCGAGCTCAGCACGTCCAGGCTCTGTGCGCGGGAAGTACGCGGGGCGGCTTCCAGGGCAAAGGCGGTAATGCCGCGTTCGGCCATCTTGGCGATGGTTTCGTTGTTGAACGGGTTGAGCATGCCGACCAGAACGGTACCGCTCTTGATCTGCGCCAGCTCTGCGTCGTTGGGGGCAACCACCTTGAGGATCAGCTCGGCACCGAAGGCATCGGCAGCGCTGCCAATGACCGCGCCGGCGGCTTCATAGGCGCTGTCGGTCACGCTGGCATTGATGCCGGCGCCACTCTGGACAGTCACCTTGTGGCCTTGGCCGATCAGTTTCTTGATGGTTTCCGGGGTTGCAGCAACCCGTGTTTCGCCCGTCTGCGTTTCGAGAGGAACACCAATGTGCACGTCAAATCTCCTGCTTGATCTTATTGAGTTAACCAGCGCACTACGGATGGCGCATCTGGGGCGGCCGATCAGCACGATCCCGCCTGAAAACAGCGGGGCGCGGCATTTTGCAGGCGTTGTGGCAGGCCTTCAACCAGTTATGAAAGGTGACGGACGAAACACTACAAGTCACCCTGTGACCGATTGCCGCAACATACCCTGTCGAGCCCCTGTAGCTCGGGCTTTCCAGCTTTTATGTAGGGATTTAATATTTTTTTGCATTTCGACGGTGAATGGTGCCGGCTGCGCCTGAAATCCGGCTGTAGCCCATGTAGAACGGGGTGTTCAGCAAATTTTACACAGTGCCATAACAGTCTTCGTAAAAACGACATTTACTTATATCTGTAGGTATCCATTTTTATGGACTACATAGTTACTTTTGCGCCTTTTCCTTCGTGATCAACTACATAACGAATCGCCTCGGCCACCAGCCAGTCCCGAAATGCCTTGAGGGAGGCAGATTCAACCTTGCGTTCGGCAATCATCAGGTAATACGCCTTGTGGCTGGCCAGTGCGTGGGGGTGGGCGACCACCAGCCTGCCCTCCGCAAGTTCGCGCTGGATCAGGAATGGTGGTATCAGCGCAATGCCCATGTCATGCATGGCGGCCTGGGAAAGCATGGAGAATAGTTCATAGCGCGGGCCTGTCATGTCGCGGCTCACGTTCATGCCCAGGCTATTGAACCACTGGCGCCAGGCGTAAGGGCGCGTGGTCTGCTGCAGCAGCGGCAACTGGGCGATGGCCGGGGCTTCGAGGTGCGCCCTGCCCGCCAGCATCGCCGGGCTGCACACGGGCACCGGGTTCTCGCCCATCAGCCGGTGCGCCTGGGTGCCGGGCCAGTCGGCGTCGCCGAAATAGATGGCAGCGTCAAAGGGGGTATCGGCAAACAGGAACGGGCGGGTGCGGTTGGTGAGGTTCACCGTGATGCCCGGGTGCTGTTGCTGGAAGGCCTTGAGCCTGGGCAGCAGCCACTGGGTGCCGAAGGTAGGCACCACGGCCAGTTCGATGGTGTTGCTGCCCTGCTGGCCCATCACCGACAACGTGTCGCGCTCCACGGCGTCCAGTTGGGTGGCAACCTGGCGGCTGTAGGACAGGCCTGCCTCGGTCAGTTTCACGCCGCGCCGCGAGCGCTGGAACAGTTCGACATTAAGGAACTCTTCCAGGCCGCCTATCTGCCGGCATACGGCGCCCTGGGTCAGGGACAGTTCCTGGGCGGCCTTGGTGAAACTCTCATGGCGCGCGGCCGCTTCGAAGCAGATGAGCGCGGTGGTACTGGGGATTTTGCGGCGCATGTACGGCAACCTCACAGGTGGAGGCGCTTATTGGGCTTTTTTCGCCTCTCGGAGTGAGAAATTAGCACAAGCCTATGCGAAATCCTCGTTTGTCCCCTGCCCTTTCGGCGCCTAGCATCAAGGTATTCCTATTCACTTGCGACGAGGACACACCATGGGCGCCAAGGCCAGCTTCAACTGGATCGATCCGCTGCTGCTCGACCAGCAGCTCAGCGAAGAAGAACGCATGGTGCGCGACAGCGCCCAGCAGTTCGCCCAGGGCAAATTGGCGCCACGGGTGCTGGAAGCGTTTCGTCACGAAAAGACCGACCCGGCCATCTTCCGCGAGATGGGCGAGATCGGCCTGCTGGGCGCTACCATTCCCGAGCAGTATGGCGGCAGCGGCCTCAACTACGTGTGCTATGGCCTGATTGCCCGCGAGGTGGAGCGCGTGGATTCCGGTTACCGCTCGATGATGAGTGTGCAAAGCTCACTGGTGATGGTGCCGATCAACGAGTTCGGCACCGAGGCGCAGAAACAGAAGTACCTGCCCAAACTGGCCAGCGGCGAATGGATCGGCTGTTTCGGCCTGACCGAGCCCAACCATGGCTCCGACCCGGGTGCCATGATCACTCGTGCCCGCTCGGTGGAAGGCGGCTACCGCCTGACCGGCAGCAAGATGTGGATCACCAATAGCCCTATCGCTGATGTGTTCGTGGTGTGGGCCAAGGATGATGCCGGCGATATTCGTGGCTTCGTGCTGGAGAAGGGCTGGCAGGGCCTCAGTGCCCCGGCCATTCATGGCAAGGTTGGCCTGCGTGCGTCCATCACCGGCGAGATCGTCATGGACAACGTGTTCGTCCCTGAAGAAAACATCTTTCCGGACGTGCGTGGCCTCAAGGGCCCGTTCACCTGCCTGAACTCGGCGCGCTACGGCATTTCCTGGGGGGCATTGGGGGCGGCGGAGTTCTGCTGGCACACTGCGCGCCAGTACACCCTTGACCGCCAACAGTTCGGCCGTCCCTTGGCCGCCAACCAGCTGATCCAGAAGAAGCTGGCCGACATGCAGACCGAGATCACCTTGGCGCTGCAAGGTTGCCTGCGCCTGGGGCGCATGAAGGATGAAGGCACGGCGGCGGTGGAGATCACCTCCATCATGAAGCGCAACTCCTGCGGCAAGTCCCTGGACATCGCACGCATGGCCCGCGACATGATGGGCGGCAACGGCATCTCCGATGAGTTCGGCGTGGCCCGTCACCTGGTCAACCTGGAGGTGGTGAACACCTATGAAGGCACCCATGACGTGCATGCGCTGATTCTTGGGCGTGCGCAAACCGGCATCCAGGCGTTCTATTAATAGAAGGAGCCGGGCCATGGGTGCGCTTTCCCATCTGCGGGTGCTGGACCTGTCGCGCGTGCTGGCCGGCCCTTGGGCCGGGCAGATCCTTGCCGACCTGGGGGCCGAGGTAATCAAGGTGGAGCGCCCGGGCAATGGTGATGACACGCGGGCCTGGGGCCCGCCGTTCCTGCGGGACATCGAGGGCGAGAACACCAGCGAGGCCGCCTACTACCTGTCCGCGAACCGCAACAAGCAATCGGTGACCATCGACTTCACCCAGCCCGAGGGCCAGCGGCTGGTGCGCGAGTTGGCGGCCAAGTCCGATATCGTCATCGAGAACTTCAAGGTCGGTGGCCTGGCGGCGTATGGGTTGGACTACGCCTCTTTAAAGGCCGTGAATCCCGAGCTTATCTATTGTTCCATCACCGGCTTCGGCCAGACCGGCCCTTACGCGAAACGCGCGGGCTACGACTTCATGATTCAGGGGCTTGGTGGGCTGATGAGCCTCACCGGCCGCCCGGAGGGGGAAGAAGGTGCCGGTCCGGTGAAGGTGGGCGTGGCCCTGACCGACATTCTCACCGGCCTGTATTCCACCGTGGCCATCCTGGCCGCCCTCGCCCACCGCGACCAGCATGGCGGCGGGCAGCACATCGACATGGCGCTGCTGGACGTGCAGGTCGCCTGCCTGGCGAACCAGGCCATGAACTACCTGACCACGGGCGTGGCGCCCAAGCGCCTGGGTAATGCGCACCCTAATATAGTGCCGTATCAGGACTTTCCTACGGCCGATGGCGACTTCATCCTCACGGTGGGTAATGACAGCCAGTTCCGCAAGTTCGCTGAAGTGGCTGGGCAGCCGCAGTGGGCGGACGATCCGCGGTTCATTACTAATAAGCTGCGGGTGGCCAACCGTGCCGAACTGATCCCGCTTATTCGCCAGGCCACCGTATTCAAGACCACTGCGCAGTGGGTGGCGCAGCTGGAGCAGGCGGGTGTGCCTTGCGGGCCTATCAACGACCTTGCACAGGTGTTCGCCGATCCGCAGGTGCAGGCCCGCGGGCTGGCGGTGGAGTTGCCTCACGCGTTGGCGGGACTTGTCCCGCAGGTGGCGTCGCCTATTCGGTTGTCGGAGACGCCGGTGGAGTACAGGCGTGCCCCGCCGTTGTTGGGGGAGCATACGGGGGAGGTGTTGTTGCGGGTGTTGGGGATTGGTGGGGAGGCGTTGGAGCGGTTGCGGGGGGATGGGGTGGTTTGAGGGAGGCTTCTATATATAGGTGGGTAGAAGATTGCGTAACGGCCACTAGGTGCATGCCGTTGTTGTGATGGTGTTCATGCGACCGAGCGCCGCCCGCGCGGCGCTTCGCGGCAGCAGGCCGCTCCTACCGTTTGTTTCGGGCCAATCACACCAACGCCATCTCCCGGGCCCGCCTTGTTTGCCCACTGCAAATCTGCGTCGGTGCCACCAAGGCGGCCCCGGGAGATGCCACTGACATAACTGGCCCGAAACA
The DNA here is from genome assembly GCF_056175065.1 of Pseudomonas sp. JC1203. Taxonomy (NCBI): domain Bacteria; kingdom Pseudomonadati; phylum Pseudomonadota; class Gammaproteobacteria; order Pseudomonadales; family Pseudomonadaceae; genus Pseudomonas; species Pseudomonas sp. JC1203. Next base: position 589 of record NZ_JBWCAM010000001.1, on the reverse strand, counting down.
AACCCGTAGGAGCGGCCTGCGGCCGCGAAGCGCCGCGCGGGCGGCGCTCGATGCCATGAGGCTTGAACGTCTCCAGGCATGCACCTAGCGGCCTTGATATGGTGGTTTGCCGGATGCTTTTGACTTTAAGGACAATTCCTCGAAATTAACCCTTGACCTGCCTCCGAATCTCTCTATAATTCGCCCCACTTCCGGCGCAACCGAAACGGAAAACTCCTTGAGTTTCAAAGAGTTAACCGAAGTAAGCAGCTCCGAAAGGTTTCGATCTTAACGTCGAAAGCGGTGAAAAAGGTGGTTGACAGCAACGCGAGTTGCTGTAGAATTCGCCTCCCGCTAACGAGAGATCGAAGCGAGTCAAGTGGTTGAAGTTGTTAGAGATTCTCTGAAAAACTTCAAAATAAACGCTTGACAGACTCTGAGGAAGGCGTAGAATGCGCGCCTCGGTTGAGACGAAAGAATCAACCAACCGCTCTTTAACAATTGAATCAAGCAATTCGTGTGGGTGCTTGTGACTCAGACTGATAGTCAAAAAGATTATCAGCATCATAAGTTACTCCGCGAGAAATCAAAGATGTAACCAACGATTGCT